>JBLHJX010000060.1:0-22797 GCA_047619225.1 Candidatus Latescibacterota bacterium | reverse complement strand
CCCACCAACATCACACCAAAGAAGAAACACCCCGTCAGTACAGCAGCAAAAATAAGCGCACTGCGCCGCAAAACCTCATCTGAACGCGCGGCATAAAATCGCATCCATTGCGCGGGCTGAATCATCGACCCTATAGATGCAAACAAAGACGCTGTGAACAAAATTTCAGGCCGCCAATGGCCCGTTGTGCCGGGTGCTGTCAACGACTTGGGGGGCAATTTGGCCACTGCTTCAAAAAAGGCGACAGGCCCACCCACCACGGCCACAGCACAAAACCCCGCCAACAGCATCCCACCCACCAGCAATATGCCTTGTACGACATCCGTCCAAGCCACACTGCGCATGCCACCAATCATGATGTATAACATGGTAACCACCGACAGAACAATTGCCCCAATCTCAAATGCCTGAGGAGAGTTGAACAACATCTGCGATAAAATACCACCCGCCTGAATTTGTATCACCACATAAGGCACGGCATACAGAACACCAACCAAGGCCACCAACAAACGCAATGCCACCGGGCTGCCATAATGATCGGCAATCATATCGGCGGGTGTCAGAAACCCACGTGCTTGCCCTATGCGCCGAATGCGTGAACCCAACACATAAACAGCCACACCCGCAACAGGTACATTGAGACTAAATAACGCAAATACCACGCCATCGCGATACACCATACCCGGTGCTCCCAAAAGCGCAAACGAGCTAAAAAAAGTAGCCATAATGGTCAATGCTGACACCAGCCACCCTTGATCGCGCCCAGCCAAATAATAGTCTTCTTCTGTATCTTGGCTTTGACGATACCCTCGAATGCCAAAAACCAACAGCATCACCAAATACAAACCCAAGATCACATAAGGGATATATCCCAAACCATTAACAGTTTCAGGCATCGTCTTTCCATAGTTTGAAATAAGCCACCAAAATTGCCACCAACTGCACAACATACCACCACAACCCCCACACATAGATCTTGGGCAATCCAAAAATTGTAAACACAGCCAGAGGGTCTGTCGGGTCGGGGTTAATCAACCGAATCCCAGGGCCAGAGCCCATCGTCACAGCAGTAAGGAAGACACCCGCAATTATAAAAGAAAGTGTTTTACGATTCATCGATCTCTTCTTTTTTTATCATATTCAACCGGCCCAAACTCACACCTGCCAACCCAAAACCAATCACAAACAAACTGAGCACACGCGCACCATCGCGCGGCATCTCACCCACAAACCCGTTTAGCAAGTAGGGCAAACCGGCAAACGCATATATAAAAACAAAAAAATAAACAAACAGCTCCAAACCACGCTTGCGATAATCTCGCAAACAAACCAACTGTTGTATTCGTGCCTGTGTATAAGCAAAAACACCAAATGGAAAAGCTGCGATCAAAGCCATCGATTGAGATGCCTGCGCATAACGCGCCATCAGTGCCACTGCAAAAAAAGAAGCTACGCCCACAACAAGTGGATGATTGATCACAGAAACGCACCCCCATCAATCACAATCGTTTGCCCTGTCACCATCCCCGCATTATCGGCCAAAGAATACGCAACTTCTGCCACATCATCTGGGTTTGCCACACGCCCCAACGGGGTTTCATCGCCATACTTTTTTACATGATCCTGATGATCGGCTACCCATCGGGTGAGCACAATACCCGGCGCGATGCCATTCACCCGTATTTCGGGTGCCAACACACGCGCCAACGACTTGGTCATACTAATACCCGCCGCCTTAGAAGCAGCATACGCAATCGAACTGCCCATACCCGTTATGCCAGCAATAGAAGTGATATTGATAATACATCCACCATTGTCTTTTAACGCGGGAGCAGCAGCACGTGAACAGCGAAACATACCCACCACATTCACATCCATAATATCAAACCAAAATTCATCCTTCATGCCTTCTAAATCATCCAACGGCACAAAATGCGTCATCCCAGCATTGTTAATCAGAATATCAATGCGACCAAATTCGCTTAATGCGGCCTGCATCATTTCTCGCACAGCCCCATCATCGGTCACACTGGCCTGATACGCCAGAGCCTTGCGTCCCAAAGCCTCCACATCTGCCTTGGTTTTTTCCGCATCCTCTTTCGACCGCGAATAATTCACCACAATATCTGCGCCTTCTTGTGCCAAACGCAGCGCACACGCACGCCCAATACCCGTGCCCCCCCCCGTAATCACCGCGACTTTATCCGTCAACATAATCCACCCTCTCTTTTTACAATGATGACCATCTGTGGTTATTTGTGGTTGCAAATGATTTTATTCATTAATCGGCTTAAAACTCACCCATACGCTTTTTCTTAAAAAACGCCCAATCCCACTCAGCACCCCACCCCGGATTATAAGGCGGTGTGATCTGGCCATTTTCAGGTAAAGGAGGGTTGAGCAAACCAATTTCCCGCCCACGTGCATCTCGTGAACCATTTGGGAAATATTCATAATAAGTCGTATTTGAAATGGCACATACCAAATGTGCATGTACCAGCCCAAACAAACCACCAGGGCCATTAAATTCAATTAAGGTATGATGCAACTCGGCCAAATGTGCCAACTTTAAGACACCCGTTGTACCCAATCGCCCATTGGCCCGTACCAGATCCGTCGCGCCAGAAATCAACCACTGCGCACTCAAATCCACGTCGTGCATCAACGTTTCGGGTGCCAAAATGGGAATCGCCAACGCATCACAAAGCTTTTGCAAATGAACCTGGTCACGATCTGCCAAAGGTTCTTCAAACCAACCAAATCGCAAATACTCAAGCGCTTTCCCTATCCGAACAGCATCGTGAAATGAATAGGTGCATCCGGCCGCATCGTGCAAGATATCCACGTCATCACCCACGGCATCACGCACGGCATGAAAACAGGCAATGTTTTCATCGGCATCCCCATTAAAGTGATCTTTTACGGCAATAAAACCTTGTGCCACTGCCTTTTTTGCATCTACAACGGCCGTCTCTTTATCCCCACTGTTAAAATTATAATAAGCCGAGCAATGGCCTCTTACGCGCCCCAATAGCCCATGCACCGGTTGCCCTGTTGCTTTGCCTAAAATATCCCACAAGCAATTATCAAAGGCACCAAACCACCCTGGTCGTGTAAACATGCCTCGTGTCGCTGCCTGCAATTTTTGGTACAACCGCTCGCGCTCAAGTGGGTCTTCACCCACCACAAGCAAACGCAACTGCTCCAAATCTTCTGCCCGCATGGTGGTATACCGCGCATCACCAACAGTGCAAACCCCTTCAATACCTTCATCTGTTTTAACATGCAATACATGCACCTGCTCAGTCGTCTGTCCAGCACTTCGGCGAACCCATCGACGGCGTGCCCCTTGCCCCACTTCCTCCATCTGAAAACGACCCGTATTGGCTGGCAGTTCAAACACAGAAACATTCAAAGCTCTAATTTTCAAAAAAATGCCCTTTCTTACGCAAACAAGCTCTTTCGGCCATACATACTGCAAATCGGACAAACATCAGGGTCATGCCCACGGGCAGGGCAATATTCACGACCAAAGTAAATAATTTGCAAATGCAACTTGATCCACCGGTCTTTCGGAAACACGTGCTTTAAATCGTGCTCTGTTTTTTCCACATTCTTTCCGGTTGAAAGCCCCCATCGATACCCCAACCGGTGTATATGCGTATCTACAGGAAAAGCGGGTACATCAAATGCCTGAATCATCACCACCGAAGCCGTTTTATGCCCCACACCAGGCAAAGCCTCAAGATCTCCAAATGTATTGGGCACTTCACCGTTGTGTTTATCAATCAGAATTTGTGACAACTCATAAATCGCTTTAGACTTGCGAGGCGACAACCCACAAGGCCGAATAATATCTCGAATCTCATCCACAGACAACGTCACCATCTCCTGGGGTGTATCTGCCTTTGCAAACAAAATCGGCGTCACCTGGTTAACACGTACATCCGTACATTGAGCAGACAACAACACAGCCACCAACAAAGTATAGTGGCTACTATGCGTCAATGGTATAAGTGGATTGGGATATAATTCATCCAGAATCCGCATAATCTGCTCAGCCTTTTCCGCTTTCGTCAACCCCTTAGCCATAAATCCTCAATAAAATAATGTCCAAAATCTCAATTCAGAAAACATTCACAAAAACCAATGACACAGCAACCGTGAAAACGATTTACCCAGAATAAACCGGCTGGCCCTCCAGTCTCTTATCTCCTGTATTCTGCCTTTATGATGATACCAGATGCACCATCTGTCAAGCACACAAAAAAGCCGAATGGATCACATTCGGCTTTTTTACAATTAAGCTATAAAATATCACTTGAACATGCTATAAAAAGGAATAGGCCCGTTCTAAAATATCTTTGCTGTCTGTCTCAAAATCGTACGCCAACACGTGATCCAAAGATTCTCGAAATGCCTTTTTGTCCTTTATGCATGCGCGAAACATACGAGAAGGTCCGACTTTGCCGTGAACATCATTCATCTTCAAAATCATGCGTTCCCATAGTTTCTGCCGCATATCAAAGTTAAAAACCAAATCAGCCAAGATCAGTGTCTTGCTCGGTTTGTGAATAAAAACATGCTCATTGAGCATCGGTATGCCACCCATAGGAGCCATATCAAAATCTTCTGCCCATTCATTTGGAATCGTTTCAGAGAACGTGTGCATAAACTTGAGTGTCGAAGGCATTCCCGGCACCCCATAAGTAAGCTTAATCACCCGTTAGCACCACCACGTCCTGTTTCGTTTTCGTTGACATCATTGCCTGAATCACAACAGCACCCACAATCACCATCACTGCCAATCCATAGGGTGCACGCGCACCCAAATATTCACCAACAACGCCACCCAACAAGGGGCCAAATAAAAACCCACTACCTATAATAGACTCATGAAATCCCGTTCGCCGTCCTCCCGGCCCTTGTATGTGTAAACTATAAAAAATGCTCGCCGTAAATGTTACCCCAGCCAACAGACCTACCAGTAACAAACCCACTGCAAAAACCAACGGATGCGTGCCCACACCAAGGGCCAATAACCCCACACAAGCCAACCCTTGTGCCGCCATTAAGGGTAACCGCTTAAATTGCCACACATCTGTACGCGACATAAAGTAAAATGCGGTCAACTGCGCCAAACCGATCAGAGCCATCAAACAACCCAACATCCCAGGTCCAATGCCAAGATCCGTAGCCAATTTAGGAAACAAAGCCCGCACCGTACCAATAGAAAAAAAGGTTGCAAAGTTGGCCACAAACGCCATTGGTAAAAACAGTCTGGCCAATGGCATCGTTTCAAGCATTTCATCTCTTGGTGTATCATCACATTCTCGAATATTTAAAAACATAAATGCGACAAAAATCACCACCATCAAAGCAATACCCAACAAAAATGCACTATGAGACTGCGTCTCAAACATAAAACCACCCACAACAGGTCCAACTAAAAAGCCCAAGGACCAAGCCACATTAAACCGCCCCAAATCACGTAACAAATGGTGTCGTGCCTTACCACGCCCCAACCAAGCTTGAAGAGGTGGCCAAAAATGAGCAATGGCCAAACCCATCACACCAGCAAGCAACACCAAATGCCAAATGTGCCCCACAAACAAATACCCGATATAAACAAACCCGACACCCAATGTCGCCCAAGCCATAACCCGTCGATATCCAAAACGATCGGCCAATTGCCCAGAAAACAAACAACTCAAAGAATATACCGCAGCACCTACCGCGCTAATTCTACCCAAGTCATCATAAGTTGCCCCAAACTGCAATGCCACAAGCGGAACACAAAGCCCCACAACAGCCATACTACCATCCATCAAAAATGCGATAGCGTACAGGAATGGTTCCTTCTTCACAACAACCTCCCCAATTGATATACCGACAAAAAATTTATCAGAAGCTCATAATATACATACCCATCCAAAAACATAAAAGCGGCATAAGGGATTTTCCCTTATGCCGCTTTATTTTGCCCATATACTTCGATCTATACCCGATGTATTATCGGCCATCCCACTCTCAAAAAGCGCCCATCACCATCTTTGCTATGAATCACACGATCAGATTGTAACGCAAAAACACGAGGGGTTACAACCACCGCCTGCGCATCGACAAGCAAATCATCCTGGGGTGCATTCAACAAAGCTTGTCCTTTGCGTCTGCGCCGTTCCTGCTCTTTATGTTCTTCTTGTGCCGTTCGATCTGCAGCCAAACCATCTGTAAGTTTTGACAATACCTCTACAATTTGATTGGCATTTTTGATTTGCCTTGCAGACAACAATTCAAAAGCCTCACGCGCAGACAAGTCAGACGCATCTTTGCCACGCAGATCATAACCCACACCCGCCAAATAATCAAGCGTGCGCTGGCTTTGTAAACCACGATTTACGGCCTCTACATCGACGTCAAATGCCTCGAGAATACCTTGAACCGACTGACGATCGACCAAACCACTCACAGAGGCACCAGAAGAACGCATCACCCGCCAAGGAGACCACCAAGCACCTCCGTTATCAGCCAGTGCCCGCACACTTTCTCGAATACGGCCTTTGAGCACATCGGCTTGTTGTTGGTAAATATTATCACCCGCCGGTGGGGGTGTTGGCATAGCCGAAGATGCATAATTTTGTTTTGGAACAGTTGGCATCTTTACTTTTGGCAACGGTTGTTTGGGCCTTGGCGGTGCTTTTGTTACTGCTTTTTCATCCAAGGACAACAAATCTTTAATCTCGTCTGCATATTGATACACCCCACCAACGGAAGCTGCCAAAAATGCGAGAATGAGTGCAAACAACGGAATTCGCGACATATCACGGCGTGTTGTCTTCCGATTGCGCAATATCTTTTGTTGATCACTTAAAGGCACCAACGGATCTTTTTTAGATGACGGGCGAACCAATAGATCTTCAGGCGAAGCATCCTCATCAAACAAAAACGCATCTTCATCTTCGAGTAAATCGTCTAAATCGAGGTCACTTTCGTCTTCCAAGTCAAAATCAGCCACTCCAAGTCCACCAGACCCCATACCCGAAGCTTCACTTGCGCCAGCCAAAATGCGTTCGGCCTTTTGAAGCTTCATTTGGTTTGCTACCTTTTGTGGCACCTGAAACTCAATATCCATAATATCAAGCGGGCACGTGATATAATCCACAGCCCCCAAACGCAATGCACTTTCAATACGATCGGTATGTTCACTGGTCACAATAATAGGAATAGAAGGCATATCCAAACTGGCATTCACCTGTTCGATAAACTCCAATGCTTCACCTTCATTATCGTCTAAACTCAGCAATATCAGATCAACATGTTCATTGTGAAGCGTCCGTAAAGCTTCTTCAAGCGTATCGGCCTCAGCAAATCCATACTGCCCACCCAAAGCATCTTCAAACAACGTGCGTTGATCAGGATCGCCATCAATCATCAAAAGCGTGCCATCAACATCCCCGGATAAACTGGGAGAGGTAATGATGCTTTCTTGAACCGACTTAAAATCATCAAGAATGCTATCATCTCCATTAAGAGATTCACCGGTGGCCAAAATCTGGGCCACTTCGTCTTCGATACCTACATAGAGAGGCTCATCTTCAGTTTCAAAATCATCGAGCAAGTCATCCAAATCGTCATCTAAGCCATCATCATCTCCAAGAAGCGTATCTAAGTCATCCTCTGCAAATGCCTCAACCTCTGACTCTTCCTCAAGATCTTCCAACATCGCATCCAAATCTGAATCGTCCAAGCTTTCAAGATCATCTTCCTCCGGCTCTTCTTCAGAATCATCAAGCAACGCTTTTAAGTCTTCATCTTCTGACTCATCTTCAATGTCTTCCAACATCGCATCCAAATCTGAATCGTCCAAGCTTTCAAGGTCATCTTCCTCCGGCTCTTCTTCAGAATCATCAAGCAATGCTTCTAAGTCTTCATCTTCTGACTCTTCCTCAAGATCTTCCAACATCGCATCCAAATCTGAATCGTCCAGGCTTTCAAGATCATCTTCCTCCGACTCTTCTTCAGAATCATCAAGCAATGCTTCTAAGTCTTCATCTTCTAAGTCTTCACCTTCTGACTCATCTTTAATGTCTTCCAACATCGCATCTAAGTCATCTTCATCGCCTTCGGATTCTTCTTCAAAATCATCAAGCAACGCCTCTAAGTTATCGTCTTTGGCTTCTTCTTCGGCATCTCCAAGTAACGCTTCTAAATCATCATCTTCTGAGTCTTCTTCAACATCTTCTAACAACGCTTCTAAGTCTTCTTCAGCGTCTTTGGGCTCTTCTTCAACATCTTCAAGCAACGCTTCTAAGTCTTCTTCAGCGTCTTTGGGCTCTTCTTCTAATGCCTCTTCTTCGATCTCTTCCAGCATGGCATCCAAACCATCGCTTTCATCCTCAGTCTCCGATTCTTGAAGCATCGCGTCTAAATCATCGTCTTCTAGTGCAGTCACATCTTCTGGCACTTCATCTTCAACATCTTCTAAAAGAGCCTCTAAGCCACCATCATCTTCTGCATCGTCAGCTTCGTTAATCAAAGAATCCAATGCCTCATCGGCACCATCATCTATTTCATCAGCTTCTGCAAGCAATGCATCAACAGGGTCATCATCGTCTTCTTCCTCCAAAGATGCGACCGCATCATCCAAATCTAAAACATCTGCATCACCACCAGGTTGAGATTGCTCAGTATCTGCTAAGGTCGCCTGATAGAGCATATCATTCAAATCAGAGACATCTGCATCATCGCCAGACGCGTCTGATGTTGCAGATTCATCAGGCTCATCAGACTCCATACGTTCAAGCATGGCTTCCATATCATCTGTCAATTCAGACAAATCTGTATCGCCGCCTTCGGTGATAGGCGCAGTTTCAGTTTCGGCATTGTCTTCCAAATTGTTCAATAGCGACTCCAGATGATCCGCATCGCCTTGAGACTCTGCCAGCATCTGATCGAGTGTTTCTTGATCAAGAGAAGACGGTTTCTGACCTTCATTGGGAGATTGTTCTTTTTCTTCCGGCATGGCAATATCCTCAGCGGCCAAGATCGAGTGGGGGAGAATTGCGTGACATACAAATACGATAGGCACTTATTTATCAAAAAGTTACAAAGCGAGATTTTGGGATGATCGCTTTGCAATCGCACAAACACGCATAAGTTGCTTATTTATATAATGCTTTATGTTTATCGACCAATTTGGAAAGAGCTTTAACCTTTCAAGCGCAAGACATCGCATAATTCACTGTCTCACAATGAAATATAACATAATAGCGCCCATGTTCAAAGTGGCAAAATAAAAGGGGACTCTATATATTAGAGTCCCCTTCGCCATCCCGTCCACATCATTAGTTTTTATTGCCCCTCGGTACCCGCCTCTTCACCACCACCCATCGGATTCAGAATTCGATCAATCTGATCTTCACAATACTTCTTATAAATACGATCAGCTGTGCCTTTTTTATAATGTTCAATGGCCTTTTCTTTTTCACCCAAATCGCGATAACAATCACCCAAAATCACATTTGCCTGAACAGCCCAATCGCGTGAGGAGAGTGCTTTATTGGCAGCTGCAATGGCGCTTTGATGTTGCTTGCTTTCAAAGTAAGCAACCGCAATGCGATAATTTCCTTCAGGAGACGCTTTAATGGCCAATGCTTTTTTATAAGTCGCAATGGCACTTTGATATTGTTTGGCATCAGAATACGCCTTACCCAAAGCCACAAGCACTTGCTCGTCTTTTGGATCGATGACAGCGGCTTCTTTAAGAATCGAAATCGCCTTGCTATTCTGAGTTATGCTTTGATATATAATGGCCAGATTCAATCGCGACCGATTGTCTTTTTCATCGGCCCGAATGGCGTTTAAATAGGCCGAAATTGCTTGACTATTTTTATTGGTTGCCTTAAAAAGGTCGCCCAAGGAACGGTGTGCTCTGGCATAATTTGCATCTAAATCAATAGCCGTTTCAAAAGCCTCTTGTGCGGCACTGTATTTTCGGGCACGCTGCTGTGCCAAACCTAAATTGTAGAAGACTGAGGGATTCGCGGGGTTCAATTGTGTTGCCGCTTCATATTGTTCTGCCGCCTTGGGGTAGTTGCGCTGTTTAAAATAGACCCCGCCTTGTGCTGAGTATGCTTTCTCTAAATATTCCTGTGTTTTGCCATCTTGAAAACCTGGGTTAATTTGTATCGCTTGCTTAAAGCTTTCTTGGGCGCTTTCAAACGATTTTCTTTTATATTGGAGCGCTCCAAGCTCGAAATAGGCTTCGATATAGTCGGGTTTGATCGATGTGGCCATTTTATAGGCTTCTTCGGCGTTGTCGAGATTACGCAATTTTTCCAACGCTTTGCCCTGGGCGCGATAGGCTTGGGCATTTTTTGCATCGAGCTTCACGGCTTCTTCAAAAGCAACCAATGCCTCTTGAAAATGCCGTTTTTTAAACAGATCTTGACCTTCGGTATATTTCTGGGCCGATTCGGGCGATACACCCTGGGCCATTGCTGTACCCGCAATGAATAGAGGCAACATCAATACTGTAAAAAGATGACGAAGTCGCATGTCGAAAGTCTCCATTTGTGTGATAATGAACAGGTCTTTGGCAAAAGTAAAATTGCTAAAATTATTTACTGAGACTTATATATTGTCAAATTTTGTGGTTTGTGTCAAGTCTCTAATCTCAACCCATTATTAAATATTCAATCAAGCGCTCAAAGTGTAATTATGAACGGCTTACAGCTTGTTGATTTTGCCCCAATTAAGAAGGGCCATTGTGCACATGCACAATGACCCCCCCATTGTTATTTGAAACAGTCTGCCAGCCAACCCGCATTTATTCTGAAGATAAAAAACAGGCAACCAAAATCTTAGAAAAATGCTTAATTCAACCGGAATGAAATCGGTTGCGTCATCCACACAGAAACCGGTTTGTCATTTTGGCGTGCCGGTTTAAAACGAAACTGCATAATCGCATCAATAGCTGCCTTACGGAAAATTTCTTGCCCCCGCAACACCTGCACATTGCTCACACGACCATCTTTACCCACCAAAAATTTCAGGAAAACCTTACCCGCAAGCCCCGCTTTACGGGCCATTTCGGGATAGGAAGGAGCCACTTGATGTATCGCTTCTGGTTTGTCCTCCACCATGTAGAATTCAAGGATTTCTTCTACTTCGTCCTCACCAGGCGGAGGTGGAGGTGGCAGATCAACCATTGCATCATCAAAATCAAGATCGGTGCTCTCAATGGTCACATCGTCGGGAACATCGTCACTCTCTGTTTCGATAGGTACGGCAGGACGCGGTGGCGGTGGCGGACGTTTGATTTGTTGTGTTTCTGGAATATCAACCGTTTCCATAATAATCTGTTGTTTCTTTCGGCCACTTGCATCGGCATCAAAGTTCGGATATATGACCGCCACCAAGGTATGTGCAACTAACGTAATGGCGGTGCAAATGTTCAAAACCTTGTTATAGGTTCGACGCAAATCTGCCTCTGGGGCCTTTTCACGAATCATAGCCATAAGTTACCCCTCCCGATTGGCTGCAAAGTTAATTCGAAGCGCATCTGCTTTACGCAGTTCTTCAAGAACTTTACTAATAAGCCCATAAGGTGCACGTTGATCACATTTAACCGAAACAATCATGCGAGGATCCGTAACCCGACGATTATAAAAAATACCGGCAACGTCATCTATATTGGCAACTTTGTCATCAATATAAATTTTGCGATCGGCAGACACCCACAAATAGTTGATATGGCGACGTTTCTTCAACTCTTCAATCTTCTCGGCTTTGGGCAGAACGATGCCTGATACGCGGAAACGCACAAACACGGTCGAAACCATAAAAAAGATGAGAAGCAAAAACGTAATATCGGCCATCGATCCAGTAGGGATACTCTGTGCAACCCCACCTTTTTTCTTAAAATTCATAAACACATCTCCACGAAAACCTACTACTCACTGGGTGAAGCCAACGAAATGCGCTCGGCACCTGAAAGTTTCACTTCGTCTAAAACATCGATAAATACATTGTAGGGTGTTTCTTCATCAGCTTTGAGCGAAACAATGAGATTAGTATTTTCAACCATACGGCGTTCCAAATCTGCTCGAAGCTGACTGATAGAAATATTATCAGACAAATTGATAAGAATATCGCCATTCACGTTGACCCAAATATTGCAAATATTCTTCTTTTGGATCTTTTTGGATTCACCCTGAGGAGGCAACAACATACCAATTCCCTTGTCTTGGTTCATAGTTGTTGTCACCAAAAAGAATACCAGCAGCAAAAATACAATATCTGCCATTGAACCCGTAGGAATTTCAGGCGAAGATTTTTGTCGGCGCTGTAAGGCCATATCTTAATTCTCCTTGCCAAGACCCAGCTGAATCAGATCTTCGACAAATTGATTGGAGCTTTCCTGCAAATCAATGATAATTTTGTCGATTTTTGACAGAAAAAAGTTATATGCGGCTTGTACCGGAATAGCCACAATCAAACCTGCAGCAGTTGTAAGCAAAGCTTCTGAGATACCACCAGCTACCACACTCGGGTCCACATCGCCAGCAGCAGCAATATCGTTAAATGCCCGGATCATACCCGACACAGTACCTAAGAACCCAACCAATGGCGCCAAGTTGGCCACCGTTGAAAGCCAAACCATTCCGCGTTCTAAGAACGCCATTTCAACAGCGCCAGCATCTTCTATGGCTTTTTCAACATGCACAATGCCTCTATCTAAGCGCAACAACCCTGCATGCAACACTGTTGCAACAGGCCCCACGGTGTTGGAACACAATTCGGCAGCACCTTCAGGGCCACGTTGTTTGAGTGCATCTTGCATTTCTACCATAAACTCTTTGGCATTGATATGGGCTTTGCTCAACGTCCAAAATCGTTCAATAATCACAACAATTCCAAAAAACAACATAAGCAGCAGCGGCCACATAAAGTTTCCGCCTTGAAAAAAGAGTTTTACCATGCCACATCTCCCAAATGAGTTTGTATTAAGTGATGAGTAGCGGAGGCAACCCGCCTCCAGAAATATTCAAAAATGGGCAATTGCCCCTTAGTAAAACAAAACCTACTTTTTACCCGTCTGTTTCACCTCCTCTTTTTTCTTGGATCCTTCAAAAAACTTGCGGCGTGCAATTTCTTCTTCACTCAAAGGCGGATCAAGCGTTTGCATCATCGCTTTGGCATTGCCTTTCCACTGTGGATCTTTTAGTGCTTTTCTAAACCAATCAAGTGCTTGTACAGAATCTTGTTTGGCACTGGTATCTTTTTGAAACTTATCAAAAAAGTGTTCACCCATCATGTAAGGATATTTGCCATTGCGCGGATCTTTCTTTAACCCCAAACTGACCCACTTCATATCTCCTGTGGCATCGGTCAATTGCTCTATAACCCTCAAATTGCCAGGCTGTAACTTATACATTTTATTGAGCAGTGCAGTTATGGCGCTCTTAGACTTGTTCAATTGCCGAGAAATATTGATCAAACGTTCCAAATAAAGAATGTTTTCGGCATCGTGACCGTGCAAAATCCCATAACCCGAAAAAGCCTTGCCTAACTCACCACGTTTAAAATACATCCCAGCCAAAGACTCGCGCGTGGCCTGATCATTGGGGGCCATCTCCAAAACTTTTTCCATCTCCACCAAAGCTTCATCTTCGCCGCCCGTATGCATATGCAACTTGCCAATCATTTCACGCACCTTGGGGTCATCAGGTGCCAACTCCCCCCAACGCTGAGCATATTCAAGCGCTTTTTCTAAATTTTCAGCATCAACACACAATGTCACCAAAGAGTACAAATATTTAATCTCTTCGTCTTGCTCCAAGGTGAGCCCAAGCAAAGTTTCATACGTAGCAATCGCTTCTTCACTTTTTTCCTGGTAAACATAGATCGTAGCCAAATCGGAATAGGCGCCTTTGGTATATTTGCCATTTGGCGCCAATTCTATTGCTTTTTGATACCACTTGATCGCTTCCTCATAGTTTTCGGCCTTATTAAATGTGCGCGCCAAATACCGTGCCGTAGAGGAGTTTGTAGGATCATGTGACCAGGATAGGAGAAATTGCTTTTCTGCATCTTCTAATTGACCCTGCTTATAATAATTACTACCAAAATATCGGTGCTTGCCTGCCACCTTAGCCGAATCAGCTTTACTCATTTGCACGGCATCATCTTGTGCGGAAACAGAGGTCACTTGCCAAAAAGGACAGAATCCAACCAACAGTCCACAAACAACCACCCATCTTTTCAGGATCATAATTACCTCTCCAAACGCATGAACATTCTTATGAAAGAAATATAATGTCGGGTAATTCCAAATAAGTTTAGATTCACAAATGGATGTGAATCTAATGAAACAAAAAAAGTCTGTCAAGGCAAAATCGGAACACCGTTTAAACGAAGCTGTGGGGCGTCAAGTTCCCTTGTATTGGATTCTGCTACAACAGGTTATGAGTGATATTTATATGCAACGGGTCTAATCTTAAACCATCCTAATTATACCAACCACAAAGTGATCATCAAATTGGGCATTTCAAACCCACTGTAATCGCAGACAAACAGCTCATAGTGATCAGATAAAGACGCATTCACCTATGCACGGCCCAATCGATGTAAGCGTTGATCTATTTGTACACGTTTCTGCTCTGCCTGCTGCAAAGTTTCTAACAAATGCAGTGCAGCCCCAGTAGGTTGTGCAGATACATTGCGATCCAATTCGGCAGCCTCGCGTAGCAACACAACTTCCTGTGTTATGGTTTCAATGGTATCGCTTTGTAAACAAGCCGTGTCTAAATAGTCGTCAAATAAAGATTCGCGGGCCAATACTACTTTTTCCAAATCATCTAAAATTCCCGCGGCTGCTTTATATGCGGTTAAAGCCCGTCCATTTGCAGTTACTTGACGAAAGCGTGCCAGGGCTTCACCAATGCGGTCTTCTATATCATCACGCCGTGTTTCAACCTGCAATAAAGTACCCATAATCGTTTCTCGAACAGGCAAAGCACGGGTGCTGCGTTGCCGGCGGCGTTGGTGTTTCAATTGCCTTCGAAGCTCAAAATAGTTGAGCAAGGCATCACCTTTTAACCAAGCAAGTAGTATGGGCCCAACAATTAAAATAAAAAACAAAAAGACTTGTAAAAGCATCTTGGTACCCTTAACGAATTTGCCTAAAGATTAAGACTATAGATATTAATGCGAGCCTGCATCATCGTCAACATGAATATATATGGCTATTGCAACAAATTGTCTATGAGATCTACTGGAGAAATGCTATTGACAGACCTATAGGGAGTCTGTATACTTTGTCAATCTTTACCTAATAGTTTCGAGAGATTCTTATGCACCGTTTTTTAATTCCGCATGGTCTGCCCTTTCGAAAGCGGCGACCAACCTCCCCCCAAAACCCGATGGTGGGGTGTGCAAAAAAAGTGTGCTTGGTTCTTTGAGCCCCTTGATGCGTCTGCGTCAAGGGGATTTTTGTATCTAACAACAAACATACCCTAAATACCCAACAGGAGGAAAGTGCATATGGACAATATGACAGGAAAAGTAGTCAAAGAGGGCCTCACATTCAATGATGTATTGCTCTTACCTTGCAAATCTGACGTGCTGCCCCGCGACGTGGATCTTTCGACCCGCTTAACACGTGGCATCACACTCAATATTCCATTGGTCAGTGCTGCCATGGATACGGTCACAGAAGCACGGCTGGCCATTGCCATTGCCCAAGAAGGTGGTATTGGTATTCTACATAAAAATCTTCCAGTTGAAGTGCAAGCCGAGGAAGTCGAAAAAGTAAAACGTTCTGAAAGCGGCATGATCGTAGACCCGGTAACACTCTCGCCAGAGCATTACATTTCTGAAGCTTTGGATCTGATGCGCAAGTATCGCATATCGGGTGTGCCTATTGTTGATAACAACAACCGCTTGGTTGGCATCTTAACCAACCGCGATTTGCGTTTTGAAAAAAATGTCAACCGACAAGTTAAAGATGTGATGACCTGCAAAGGATTGGTTACCGCCAAATTGGGGATATCCCTTGAAGAAGCGCAAGAGATTCTGCAAAAACACCGCATAGAAAAATTGCCAGTTGTTGACAACACAGGTATTTTAAAAGGGCTCATAACAGTTAAAGACATCGAAAAGAAAACCCAATATCCCTTAGCGTGCAAAGATGACTTGGGTCGTTTGCGCGTGGGAGCCGCTGTGGGTGTGGGGGGAGATTCTGATTTACGTATAGAAGCCCTCATAGACCGCGGCGTTGATGTCATTGTCATTGATACCGCACACGGTCACTCTCAGGGTGTATTGGAAGCCGTTGATCAATTCAAAAAGAAACACCCTGGGATTCAAGTTATTGCTGGTAATATTGCAACAGGGGACGCTGCCAGAGATCTCATTTCAGCAGGGGCTGATGCCATTAAAGTGGGCATGGGGCCCTCTGCCATTTGTACTACCCGTATCATTGCGGGTATTGGCGTACCACAAATTACAGCCATTATGGATTGTGCCGAAGTCGCATCCAAAGCCGGCGTGCCTCTTATTGCCGACGGTGGCATTACCCAATCGGGTGATATCACCAAAGCCATTGCTGCAGGTGCCAACTCTGTCATGATTGGTTATCTCTTTGCGGGTACCGATGAAAGCCCCGGCGAAACAGTCATCTATCAAGGTCGCACCTTCAAAGTCTATCGGGGCATGGGGTCTTTGGGGGCTATGCAGCGTGGCAGCAAAGACCGTTATTTCCAAGGTGAAGTAGAAGCCGACAAGCTCGTGCCTGAAGGAATTGAAGGGCAAGTGCCTTACAAGGGGTCTTTCTCGGGTTTCATCTATCAGCTTATTGGCGGCCTTCGTGCGGGTATGGGATATTGTGGCACGCGCAACATTGATGAATTGCGAAACAACAGTCGTTTTGTAAGAATAACATCTGCTGGTGTTCGTGAAAGCCATGCCCACGACATTGCAGTGACCAAAGAAGCACCCAATTATCGGCTTGATTCGTCGCATTAAACACAACAGCCCCTCCGACCAATCAACTCACAACCACAGAGAACACCTGGTGTATCGTTCTCTGTGGTTTATTTGTTAAGGCCTATTATGCCTATCAACATCGAAGCCCTCCGATCAAAATTCCCTATCACACAATCATATATCTATATGAACCATGCTGCGGTGGCACCCATATCTACCCCAGTACAACGTGCGATGAACCAACAGTTAAAAGATGTTGCCCAGCACGGCATCGTACATTCAGATAGATGGGAAAACCTCTATCGCCGTACCAGACGTGTTGCAGCACAACTCATCAACGGAAAACCTTCAGAAATTGCCTTTGTTAAAAACACCACAGAAGGCATTCAGATTGTGGCCAATGGACTCAAATGGAAACGTGGAGAAAATGTCGTCATAACCGACCGAGGTTTCCCTGCCAATGTGTATCCATGGATAAACCTAAAGTCGCGTGGGGTAGAAACGCGATTTGCACCCGAAGTTGAAGGCCGTATACCTATAGAAACACTTTTCAACCAAGTAGACAAACACACACGCATTATTTCTATCAGCTCTGTCGAATTTGCCACTGGGTTTCGTCACGATATTAATCAAATTGGTGAATTTTGTAAAAAAAATAACATCTTATTTTTTGTAGATGCGATTCAAAGTTTGGGTGCATTAAAATTAGATGTAGAAAAAGCACACATAGATTTTCTATCTGCGGATGCACACAAATGGTTACTTGGCCCAGAAGGAACAGGCATTTTTTATTGTGCCAAAAAAGCAATGCGCCATGTTACGGTAAACAACCTCGGGTGGGCAAGTGTCATCAACCCGGAAGATTATCTTTCATACGATCCCACACCATTGCCCAATGCACAAAGATTTGAATCGGGTACGCTCAACACGGCGGGCATATATGGCCTCAAAGCGAGCCTCGACTTGATTCAACAACTCGGTATCGAAAACATCGAATCACGTATTATGATCCTCACGGATCAGCTCGTCGCAGGGTTACAAGAAAAAGGATATCAGGTCATCAGCTCGCGCAAAAAAGGCGAAAAATCGGGCATTATATCATTTTATCATCCCAAACAAATATTGGATGATCTCTTTTTAATATTACAAGAAAACCATATCATATGTGCCCAACGTGGCAACGGTATCAGACTGTCTCCTCATGTATACAATACAGAAGAAGAGATCGATCAAATCTTAAACGTGCTGCCTGAATAAAACCGACGATCTATAAAGTATGGCTCATCATCAAGACGTGTCATAAATTGTTTTTTACGACCGTTTACACATTCATTTTTGACGCAAGTATGAATCAAACTTTAGGATGATTACGAGAAAATTAATTAATTTGTAAGTTTAGTCTTGATTATTTCCATGTTAAGGTCTTATATTCACCCAAGATAAACACAAAATAAAGAGAGCTTAAGTTGTCTTACAATTATTCTTGCTCTCGAAATCAAACGCTAAGGAGGTGAAACACAATGGCAAAGAAAAAAGTTGCAAAAAAAGCAGCCGCTAAAGCACCTGTAAAAAAAGCCGCTGCTAAAAAAGTTGCTGCTAAAAAGCCTGCTAAAAAAGTTGTGAAAAAAGTTGCTGCTAAAAAGCCTGCTAAAAAAGTTGTGAAAAAAGTTGCTGCTAAAAAGCCTGCTAAAAAAGTTGTGAAAAAAGTTGCTGCTAAAAAAGTTGCTGCTAAAAAGCCTGCTAAAAAAGTTGTGAAAAAAGTTGCTGCTAAAAAAGTTGCTGCTAAAAAGCCTGCTAAAAAAGCAGCCGCTAAAAAAGTTGTGAAAAAAGTTGCTGCTAAAAAGCCTGCTAAAAAAGCCGCTGCTAAAAAAGTTGCTGCTAAAAAGCCTGCTAAAAAAGCCGCTGCTAAAAAGGTTGTGAAAAAAGTTGCTGCTAAGAAACCTGCAAAAAAAGCCGCTGCTAAGAAAAAGAAATAGTAAGCTGTTCTTTTTTGGAGAAGCCTGAAAGCCCTCGTATGTTATACGAGGGCTTTTTTTTGCTCCTCAGAGCCAATTGACGAACCTACAACTTCCCTCTTTTATTATCATATCACTTTATGAGGCCGAATTATTGTTTTGTTCGCTCTAAACTTTAAGCATAACATGAGTCTCAAGCTTTTGTAAAAGTGGTCGATATGTAACCATAGACTCTGTTACGATAAAAAACACGCAACTTGAAACAAACATAGGTTAGATATGGACAATCTCAAATTAAGACTTGTATTTGTTGCCATTGTCATGATGCTTTCGGCTATGATTTCGGGCATATTTGGCCCAGATCTTGCCCGCACAGCAATGGGAGAAGAACTACAATGGTGGCAACTCGTTTTAGGCGGTGGTGTTTTTATAGGATTATGCGGGATGATCATACACAGCATGTTAGAACACGCATTAAGCCCAGTCACCAATTTAACAGATCATTTCATGCGCCTGCAGTTGGGCGATTTGGCACCCCGATTGCCAGTTGAAGGCCCAGCAGAGATGCAACAGTTGGCAAAGTCTTTCAACGAAACAATGAGTGAACTGGAAACACAAATTCGCGACATTAACGAGGAAAAACACGCTGCAGAAAGAGGACGCCAGTATGTTATTGAACAGCTCGAAGCCAGCCAAAAATTTAAAGCACTGAGCGATAACCTACCCATTGGACTCATTTGTGCAGACACGGCATTAAATATCACCTATCAGAATGAAACCTCCGAAACAGGGTTTATCCAGCTTTCAGAATACCTATCTTGGGATGCAGAATCTCTTTTGGGCCAACCGCTCGCACAACTATTCCCAGAACCAGATGAAGCAGAAGCCATGCTCGCCTCACCCGAATATTTGCCCTATGAGACCACCTACGACATTGGACCCTATAAAATTCGTCTACAAGCTGGTGCCATTATATCTGAAGAAGAAGAATATTTGGGCCCAGTGGTATTGTGGGAAGTCTTGGGGCTCGAATCGAACAAAGCAGATGACTCATTCCCAGATTTGGATGAAAGCATACTCGAAGAAATGGTTGAAGAAGCAGGAATGATGGACACCGAGATCTCATTAGAACCCGAATTTAATGATGTATCTATCGAATTGGAACCCATTGATTTTGCGTCAGAAATTTTAGAGGTACCAGAAACAGACCCGATACCCTCAAATGAGCATCAACAAGCCTTGGCTCATGGCCTTGTCAATGCAGATCGCCAGCTGACACGCAGCACAACGTTGGTGGGGCGCAGCGTAAGACTCTTATCTGAACGACTGGCTACAATTATGTCGATGGTCGAAGCCCTATGCAATGAAGGCGACAACTTGCTTCATAGCCAAGAAGAAATGCGGCAACGCACCCAAAATGTCACTTTCTTGGTCACTGAACGGTCAGAATCTCTCTGGGAACTCACGCAAGAAATGAGTGGCTTAGAAGAACGCACCCGTGCCTCTTCTGTGCTCATTAAACGCCTTAAAAAGACGAAGGATGAAACCGAACACGTCACACAAACCATTGCACATTTATCAGATGCCATTGACCATTTGGTCATTCAAGCACGCCTTGAAGCCACGCGTGCTGGAGATGCTGGTGAAGGCATGAAAATTATTGTAGACGAACTTCGTAAATTGGGCCGTGAGGTCGTGCGCGTGAATAAGGACGTTAAGAAACGTATGGATGCATTTGGCGATGAGGCAGATGACGCACTGGCTCTCCTTGAAGAAGACCGACGTGAAGTGCGTTCGGGCAGCCGCATTGCTCGCCGAGCAGAAAGTGCACTGGAACGCATTGAGAAAGACCTGGGGGAAACCGAAGAACGCACCAACCTGCTCACAGAAATGACCGCCGGACAATCTGAAATTAGCACACACATTGCCGATCAGCTTGGCGAATTGACCGAACTCATTAATGTGACACAGCGGGTGGCCAGCGAGCAGGCACGCATGGTATCAAACATATTGGCCAATGCCGATGCGCACATATCTGAATCGAATAACTCATTTGAGATGTAACCCAGTAACACCGTAGCACTCAGAGTCGAAAGAGGCGAAGCAGGATGCTCGCCTCTTTTTTTGTACCCTATTGACAAAATCACATGGTCGCAGTTTTTTATGTTTAGCAAACAATGCATATTTATCTCTCAAAAGGTTTCACAATGACACCCCAAGACGCCAATATTGATCATGACATTCAGGCCATTGAGAATCTTCTAAACCACTTTGAGCAGGCCATTGTACAAGGTGACGCTCTAAAATTGCCCGACTTATTGTGTGAACAATCAACCGCATTGTTTACAGGGTCAAGTGACCTCATACGCGGGCGAGACGCCATTGTTAAAATGTGGCAACATCATATGCACAAATGGACAGATGTGGTGATTAACCGTCACACAACCCTCGTACGCATTCACGGCGATGTGGCTTGGGCCAATTTTTATTGGGATGGCGAAGGCACCGCACATCAAAACCGATATCGCATCACCAATGAACGGTGGAGTGTGGTCTTGCTTTGGGAAGAAGGCGATTGGCGATTGGCCCAAATGCACACCTCTCTCCCTTATCAAAACTGGGAGGCGCACAAACTGTGATCGGCACACTCATCAACATGATCACCGTATTTATAGGCAGTTGCCTCGGCATTTTGGTAGGGGGGCGCCTGCCCGAACGCTTTCGAGAAACCGTGATGCACGGGTTGGGGTTGCTCACACTCATTATCGGCATCCAAATGGCTCTCAAAACAAGTCATATACTCATTCTCATGGGCAGCATTCTCATGGGCGGCATCTTGGGTGAACTCATTCGCATTCAGCAAGGGTTAGATCATGTAGGCAAAAAGCTCCAATCGCGATTTGGAAAGGATGGCAGCAACCGATTTAGTGAGGGATTTATCACCGCCAGTCTGGTATTTTGTGTGGGACCCATGACAGTTTTGGGTGCCCTACAAGATGGCCTGACCGGCAATTATGAGCTCCTTGCCATCAAATCGATGCTGGATGGATTTGCCAGTTTGGCTTTTGCGGCTGTATTTGGTGTGGGGGTTATCTTTTCCATTGGCACCATCCTCATCATTCAAGGCAGCATCAGCTTGGGCGCCAGCGTACTCGATGGTGTACTCACCACACCCATGATTGACGAAATGACAGCTGTAGGCGGTTTGATGATCATAGGCATTGGCTTTGCATTGCTTGATCTGTTACACATACGGATAGCCAACTACCTACCGGCACTGCTCATTGCCCCTCTCCTTCTTGCCTTAAGTACACACTTGCATTTTTAGACGCATCGTTTTACTTTTCTTTTGCACATAGGAGAAACTTTCGACTCAGGTCAATGGCCAAGGTGGCAAGATCGACATCATCGCCTAACACGTCTGCTTACACAATTTCTTCCCTGAGGGTGACCCTCAGGTTTTTTTCTGTACGCTTTTAAATAAACGGAACGCAATGCACTCCTTACCAGAAACCATTCTTCAATTTGGTGCAGGCAACTTTCTACGTGCCTTTGCCGATGTCTTTGTACACGAAGCCAACCAAGAAGGCCAAAATATAGGGCGTATTGTTGTCGTACAATCGACCAACAGCAATCGGGCCCAAATGCTGAATGACCAAAATGGGCACTATCACGTCCTCACCCGAGGCATTGAAAACGGGCAAAAAATAGACCATGCACGCAAGGTAGAAAGCATCTCACGTGCCCTCATTGCACAAAATGACTGGCCAGAGATTCTCGCATTTGCACAATCCCCAAATCTAAAATACATCCTCTCTAACGTCACAGAAGTCGGGTTTGTACTCGACCCCAA
>JBLHJX010000059.1:0-22934 GCA_047619225.1 Candidatus Latescibacterota bacterium | reverse complement strand
GGCGTTCTTTTAGAGGGTATCAATGTGATTTTTCAGATCGGCAGGCTCTGCACGCATTTGTAAAGAATGTGAAGGAAGATGTTGGGCAAATTGATATTTTGGTAAACAATGCGGGTACCATTTTGCGCTGAGGGGAGTCCCGATTTTAGGCCACATTGTGTGAGAGGTTTTGATTGGAATTTTCGAGTATAAAGACCTCGGGACTCTTGTAGCTCAACTTGCTATGTGGTCTGTGCCAGTTGTATTGCTGCCTAAAATCTTCTACAACAACCTGAGCTTCTCTAACATTGAGCAGGATCTCTCGGTCGAGACATTCATCTCTCAACCGGGAGTGAAAACTTTCGATATAACCATTCTGCCAGGGTCTGCCAGGATCGATGTAAATCGTCTTGATACGGTTCTTTTTGAGCCATTGCTGCACCTTTTGAGCAATAAACTCAGAGCCATTGTCTGATCGGATGTAGTCTGGTGGTCCATAAAGAGCGATCATCTGAGTGATGGTCTCTAAAACGTGAGGAGAGGTTAACCGTCTTGCAGGCCGGATCGTGAGACAGCGCCTGGTGTATTCATCTAACATCGTCATCATTTTGAGCGATGTCCCATTGTCGGTTTTATCAAAGATAAAGCCCCAGGTCCATACGTGATTTTTATATTTCGCCTTTATGGGTAACCCAGTCGAGACCCCCTGGCGAGAGATCTTCTTCTGTTTGGCTTTGACCTTCAATCCCTCTGCCCGACGCACTTTTTGTACCAGTTTACGACTGATACGCCACCCTTCCTGGTCTAAGAGTGCTCGGATGCGACGATAACCGTAGCGTGGATGTTTAACAGATAAGGCTACAATCCTTGCCCAAAGACGTTGCTGTTTGGGGGTGGGCAACTTGGGTCGATACTGATACGTTGAACGGTTTAATTTCAATACACGACAGGCCCTCCGAACCGAGCATAACCCTTGAATATTCACATAGGATACAGCTTGTTTCTTGTGCGTAGGGCTCACCACTTTTTTGCATTTACTTCCCGCAAGATGCGAATATCAAGCATCGTTTCTGCAAGCATCTTTTTTAACTCACTGTTCTCTTTTTCCAGCTCTTTAAGCCTTTTGGCATTGCATAAATCCATATCGCCATATTTCTTCTTCCACCGGTAGAAACTGCCTTGTGAAATGTTGTGCTCGCGACAGATCGACTCGATGGTTTGACCACTGTCTACTTGACGAAGAATACGAATGATTTGTTCGGTTGTATAGCGCTTTTGCTTCAGGAGTACTTCCCCCTTTCAGGTAAGAAATACTCTCACTAAAAATGGCGCAATTAAAATCGGTCACCCCACAACGCCACCACACTTTCAGTTACGTTACACATCGTGTCTCAACGAATTGCCGAGCACCTGAAATAAGAATCGACAATCTGGCGCAAATAGACTATATCTCTAACCGTAAAAACGATGAAAGTTTCGATTTCCAACGAGGCACCGGAACCTGCTTCTTAAGTCTCACACATGGCAACGGCAGTCCAACCTATAAATTACATTTCATTAAGAAAAAAAATAGGCCCACTCATGCCTGAATCGTCCGCCTTAAAAATCCTCATCGTTGATGATGAAGAGATTATGCACACACTGCTCAGTACATTTATTACCGAAATGGGGCACCAATCGCATTCTGCATACACTGGGGAGGAAGCATTTCAAATCGTTCAAGATCAATCGTTTGATTTGGTACTGACCGACGTACGTATGCCCGGCATGGATGGTTTAGAATTATTAGAAAAAATCCATCAACATACCCCCAGTCTGCCCGTAGTCGTCATCACCGGACATGGCGACCCAACCATGTCTGAAAAAGCCAAAGCTTTGGGTGCCCACGACTTTTTTATTAAGCCCCTTAGTCTGGCACAGTTTATGAACTTAGTCCAAAAAATTGCCGAACAAAACAGTAATTCTTGATTTCTGTTTTATCCAACAGTCAAAAAACAGCATAGACCACTTAAAAACAATATTTCAAAATCACATTTAAAAAAACGTTAAAAAAAATCAATAATTTCATCAAAAAGTGCATCCACGCGTGTGTATAACCAAAGACAATGTCTTTTCTTGACATCTGTCTCTACATTCTGTAAGCTTTTCGTGTCAACCTGCTTTTTTAACCCATTAATTGCTGCACACCTCGAAAGGAGGCGAATGTGATGAAGTCCACAACGTATACGATAGGTTATCATACCCGATTCGCCTCCATCGAGGTACAGACAATCCGGTAGTATGTTTGGTGGGTTGTCTGTAAAATCAAATTGTTGGATGCTTAGCTCCTCTGGGGCCGCGGATCAGGTATGTCTTGCGGTTTTTTTTGTGCCTTGCACAAACATATCTCATCCTCAAGAGGAGACGAACCCACGTATGTATAATTCTGACTTTTGGGAAGTCCAAATTGAGCAGATAGACTTAGAAAGAATGCCGAGCGAAGTGGGATTGTGGTTTGAATCAAACGAAGATCAAGAATTGCGGTATGAATGGGAAGACCGCATGGGACAATTGATTCCCCGCTTAGATACACTGATTAATAGAGGGTTAACGCAAAAACAATTTGAAGCCATGATCCTCTATTTTAAATTTGGGAAAACCCAGCAAGAAATTTCCGAAATTATGGGTATGTCTCGCAGAGTGGTCAGCCAACACTTGTTCGGCATTACACGAAATGGAAAATCCGTAGGCGGTGCGGTCAAAAAAATTCAAAAACTATGTAAAGACACAAGCATCGCTATCCAAAATTAAAACAGTCAAATCTTATTCACAGAAAAAGCGCACAGACTTTTCAAGTCTATGCGCTTTTTTTATAAATAAGCAAATGCCCATATGGAAGTGCATCCACTCTTGTGTTAACGTGACCGTACTAACGAGTTAGGCGGTTTGCTGATCATCAGCGCCAACCGCATAGAAATGCGATCCGGAAGTGACTCTATGCATTTTCCGAAAGGAGGTTTTTTGATGTCGATTTTAAACCTGGAGGGCATCGCCTAACTTTTAGGTAGATGACCTTTCAAATATGGGGCCGAAAGCGTGCGGGATTGCTTTCGGCCCTTTTTTATTTTCAATTGCCGTTGGTGCCCCCAAGCCTGCTTCCACTTCTTGGCGCGCCATCATACACAAAAGCCCCACAAGCAAGCTCAACACCAAGATCAACCCAGCCGGCATAAACTGTCGAGAACGCGCAAATCGACTCACAAAAATTCCCGTGAGCAACAACCCCACCATTGCCCCGATCATAAATCCCAGCATCGGATCATCCAAACTCTTCCAAAAACCCACCAATGCCGCCACACCCGTCAAACCACCCGCAACCAAAGAAACAGAACTGTTTCCTTTTACCTTGCCCATAATACCACCCAGAATCAACAAAACACCATAAATCACCAACGCAACCTGAGCCAATTGAACCATAACATATCCCTCACAATAAATGATTCTCAGTCTTCCCGATCCCTATCTGTCGCTTCTGCCGCACGCATAAAAGATCGCCCACGGCCCACACCAACCACACAAATCGGTTTTTCTTTTCTTTTTACCATATCACCCTCACACGTGTGAAGTACCAAAAGAATCCCCATGTACATCAATACTCAGATCTGCCACACTTACATTCAATATAAAAGCAAAAATGCCGAACAAAAGAAATTTGTTCGGCACACATACTCGATTTCTATCCATCCGGAGAAATCAAGGTTAACTTTCGGGATAAAATTGTATATCGGGTATCGTCTCGATTAAACCAAGTTCTGCGCCATAAATATAATACCTTCGCAAACCCTCAAGCGCATCTTCGTCCAAATCATAAAGAATATTACGCGTCAAATAAGCTTCATAAAAATCAGCAGATAATGCGTGCGAGGCTGCGTAGTCTAGCCCAATTTGGCTCACGTCTATGTTGCCCAAACGTTTGGCGTCAATCAGTTGGGCAACTTGCTCACTATTTAACGCACCAGATCGGCCAGTCCAACACGCATAAACAAAAGGCAACCCCGTCATTTGCGTCCAAATTTCGCCCAAGTCGAGCACGCGATAACGATCCAAATCCAGTTCCAATGCCGGATCACCAATGATCAAGGCCGCATCGGCTTGCGCAAGCATCACATCCAAATCGGGAGCTTGGGCAAACACTTTGGGGCGACACCCAAATTGTCGCGCCAAGATAACTTGGCTTAAAACCACCGATGTACGCGAGCTTTGATCCAATGCCAACGTCAAAACATCTTTGGGCTCTTTATTTAAGACCACAAAAACACTTCGAACAGCACCCTTAGAAATAATCCCAACCTGCGGTACAATAAAGTAGGGTTCTTTGCCCCGTCCAATCTCGGCTGCAGGAATCAGTGCCACATCGGTCTCACCCCGATGCAACTTATCTGCACACACCGAAGGCACATCATAAATCAATTCAAAATCATGACGTAATGTCCGACGTTCCAAAACATCCACAAGCGGTTTGGTATTCAAATACGAAACCACACCCAAACGCACACCCATCGGTCAATCCTTGTCTTTAATTTACCAAATCATATCGGGTATTACGCCGCACGGCTTTATAACCCGCATCTTCTATAAGCCGCTGCATCATCTGCAATGTCATCGCATCAGTATGACTTGTGCCGGCAGCACTCACCACATTTTCTTCCATCATCGTACTGCCAAAATCATTCACGCCATATTTCAAACTCACCTGTGCAACTTTAGCCCCTTGTGTGACCCAAGATGCCTGGAAACTGGGAATATTATCCAGAAATAAGCGCGATATCGCAATCGTGCGCAAATAATCAAAACCCGTTGCTTTTTTGCCATTCCACCGATTCAAATCATCACCCAAATCCGTATAATCGGGCTGAAAGTTCCAGGCAATGAAAGCCGTAAACCCACCCGTCTCATCTTGTAAATCTCGAATATATTCCAAGTGTTGGATCCGTTGCTCTATCGTTTCAACATGCCCATACATCATCGTTGCCGACGTGTGCATGCCCAATCCGTGGGCAATGCGATGCACCGCCAACCATTGGTCCACCCGATCTTTTCGAAACCCAATGATATCGCGAACCTCATCAGACAAAATTTCTGCACCCGCCCCAGGAATAGAATCCAACCCCGCATCTTTTAATCTGCGAATACAATCTTCCAATGACAACCGAGAAATATGTGCGATATAGATAATCTCCGTAGCCGACAAACAATGCTGATGCACTTGCGGATATCGCTCGCGAATAGCCGAAAACAACGTTTCGTAATATTCAATGCGCAACTTGGGGTTTAATCCTCCTTGCATCAAAATTTCATTCGACTTGGCTGTGTCGCCGCCCAGTGCCACCATCTCATCAATTTTCTCGAAAATCAATTCCTGCGGCAACACATACCCTTCATCAGACCCGGGTGCCCGATAAAAAGCACAAAAGTCGCACTTCACCCAACACACATTCGTGTAATTAATATTTCGGCCAATATTATAGGTCACCCGATCCTCCGGCCACTTGCGCTGCCGTACAAAATCGGCCAACAGCCCCAGTTCCGTTACATTTGGGTGCTTAAACAACCGTGCGGCATCATCAAAGGAAATCCGCTCTTCGTTGTATACCTTTTCAGCAATGTCATCAATCATCTTTTTTTCCGTCTTCTTTTTCAGGGTACCAAAGATCTTTCAATGAAATTTCAAGATTGGGAAATATGCTTGGCTTAAAAACATCAGAATCGGCAAGCGTCGCCTCAACAATTGGAACTGTACCTGTTAGGTCAAAAGCTTCCAATATCCTTTGATCTGCATCAATAATCCAATAGTGCTTCACCCCAGCCTCAATGTAAAGCCTCATCTTATCAGACCGATCACGCCGAATGCTTGATGGAGACAAAATTTCAACCATCAGATCGGGCGCTTCAGAAATATTCGTATCGGTTATAATATTCAGCCGATCTTGAGCAATAAAAAGTATATCGGGCTGTACAACATTCTCTGATTCTGTTGAACTTCCAAGAACAACATCTATAGGGGAGCTAAAAACGCGCCCCAAATTATTCTGTTTTGAAAATGTCCGAATGATGCCCGTCAATTCATCACTCGTCCATTGATGTTGTGGTCTTGGTGCAGGTGACACAACCAATTCTCCTTTTATGATTTCAAAACCAAAGCTGTCCGGTGGCGTCAAATTTTTATAATCTTGATACGTCCACCGCTCTTTTACTGGAATCTCAAAGTCAATAGCCATCACATACCTCACCGATTAGATCCTTGGGAATGGCGGATTGGATCTTTTTACTTTTCATGCTGTATATATCACAGCATCTTACGAAATCACCGGAATCTCACTCAAAATACCTACCGGAGATTCTTCAACAATCTCACGTTCTGTAGACAATACCCGATACAAATTATCGCGTTCAACAGGGTCACGCCCTGCTTCAATAATGCGCTCTACCAATTGCTTGCGTGTGAGCACCTGCCGTGTTTCTTCAAATGAGCGACGCGTAATTTCATACTCTTGAATCGTGCCGTCCACATCATCGGCACCAAACCACAACGCCACCTGTGAAATATCAATCGTATTCATAATCCAAAATGTCTTGATATGCGGAAAATTATCCAACATCAAACGTCCCACGGCTATCTCACGCAAATCCATAACACCCGTTGGCCCGGGCAAGTGTTCCAACTCCGTTCGCTCTGGATGAAATGAAAGTGGTATATAGGTTAAAAAACCACCCGTCTCATCTTGCAATTCTCGCAACCGTGTTAAATGATAAATACGTTCCTCAGGATTTTCAACATGCCCATATAACATGGTTGCATTGGTATGCAACCCCACCTCATGCGCGGTACGTGCCACCATCAACCACTCTTCCGAATCGGCCTTGGTCCAAAACAAATCTTCCTGCACCCGATCGCTAAACACCTCTGCACCCCCACCAGGAACCGAAGACACACCCGCTTCTTTCAACTCCATCATCACTTCTTTAAGCGGCTTCTTCGCCACGCGTGCAATCTGAACCCATTCAATAGCGGTAAACGCTTTCACTGCCACATCGGGGCGAACTTCTTTTACGGCTTTTACAATATCCAAATAATAAGAATAGGGCAGCTTAGGGTTAATACCTGCAACCATATGAATTTCAGAAATCGGTACATGCAAATAACGCTGCACCCGATCTCGAACATCCTCTGGCTCCAACACATAACCCCGGTCGTCTTTCGGTTTTACATAAAAAGAACAGAACTTGCACAACTTGTTACACACATTGGTATAATTGATATGCTGGTTGCGCACATACCAAGCCACATTGCCACACATGCGTTCCCGCACAATATTGGCCAGATAACCCACGGCATTCAAATCGGGCGTTGCGTAAAGCTGCATGCCATCTTCTGCAGACAAGCGTTCTTCTGCCAACACCTTTTCTTCTATCGCGCGTAAACCATCTGGAATCTTTGGTTTCACAAAAAAACCCCTTATTTAAATCTACAGGTGCCAATGTAAGCAAATCCACGAAGAGGCAGCACCAAACGATGCATACCTGTTCTTATATCTTCTCCGTAAGCATCTCGCGTGCGTGTTGCAGTGTCAACTCCGAAATCTGTTCACCGCCCATCATCTTTGCCAACTCCTCTGCTCTCTCTTCTCTATCCAACCCCACAACCCGTGTCACAGTACGCCGGTTTCGTGTTTCTTTGCGCACCGAAAAATGCACGTCGGCCATCTTGGCAATTTGTGGCAAATGTGTAATCGATATGGTTTGATACGACTCAGAAAGGGCTTTCAGTTTTTTGCCCACCACCTCGGCTATACGCCCAGAAATGCCAATATCGATCTCATCAAAAATAAGTACCTGAACCGAATCGGTATGCACCAGCACCGTTTTCATCGCCAACATAATGCGCGAAATCTCACCCCCAGAAGCCACCTTGACCAAAGGTCGGGGCGCTTCACCAGCATTGGTTGACAGATAAAATTCCCCATGATCAATGCCCCTATAAGTGGCATCCACTTGCTTGCCATCAAACAAAACAAAACCCTTCTTACTTTCGTGCTGCTCCAATTTCACATCAAACTGCACATCGGGCATGCCCAATTCACCCAGTGTCTCACAAATATGTTTAGACAATTTCCGGGCCGTTTTTTGACGTGCCTTAGACAAGACAACACAATGTTTTGTAAAATCAGCCAAAACACTTTCAATTTCGGCTTCCAAAGCCTGAAGTGCGGCATCCAACTCATCTGTAAGTGACAACTCTTTTTGTGCACTTTTTCGATAAGAAAACACACTGTCTAAGTCGCCGCCATATTTTTTCTTGAGCGCATTGACAATCTCCAACCGCTCACCTACTTCAGCCAATCGCTCTGGATTATGTTCTATACGTTGGGCATAATCGCTTAAAGAACGCGCCAATTCTTCTACCCCATATCGCAAACTATTCAACTCTTCGGCACGAGGCTCCAAACTCTTATCCAGCCGTGCGGCTTCATCTATCAATTGCCCAGCCATACCCAACCGATCCGCAATCGAATCCTCATCTTCATACAAAAGTGCTTCTAATTGAATGGCGATCTCTGTCAAACGCTCAGCATGTGATAAAACCGAACGCTCTTGATCCAAGGTAATATCTTCACCTGTTTTGGGGTTGGCCGAATCAATCTCCTGTACTTGATATTCGAGCAATTCGCGGCGTTCGCGTTGTCGGTGAGCAATGGCTTCTTTTTCGACTTTTCTTTTTTGAAATGCAATCAACGACTCATGTGATTCTTCGACCTGTTGTCGTAACACACGCAAATCGCCAAAGCCATCCAAAAAATCCAAATGCTGCTCAGCATCCAATAGCGACTGATGGTCATGTTGGCCATGGAGATCGACCAAATTGCGCCCCAAATCGTGCAACGCACGCACCGGAATAGCCAAACCGTTGACATAACATCGGCTGCGTCCTTCGGCCAACACTTCTCGGCGAACAATGAGTTCTCCACCATCCACATCAATACCCATATCCGTCAAAGGTATCAAACACGGGTGCTCAGGATACAGATCAAAAATCGCTTCAACCGTGCATTTCTCTTCACCTGTACGAATCACATCGGAGCTGGCACGCATACCCAATACCAAACCCAATGCCCCCACCAAAATAGATTTGCCGGCGCCCGTCTCACCCGTAATAATATTGAGCCCTGATGCAAATTCGATCTCAAGATCATCGATCAAAGCATAATTCATAACATGCAAACGACTCAGCACTGTATCAAGCTCCTACATTCTGCGATCCAAACTCCAGTCGAGTTTGCGTCGCAACACATCATAAAAGGAAAGACCTTGTAAATTAATAAGACGTACAGGTTGTGATGCTTTTTTGACCAGAACCTGTTCTTCTGCTTGCATTTCTGCCACGGTGCGTCCATCAGCTGACAAAACGATATCGGAATGTGCCGCAGAAATTTGAACGGTTACCGTTTGATTCCCTGGCACCACCAAAGGACGCAGTGTCAGTGAATGTGGGCTAATGGGCGTTAGAATCAACGCATCCAAATCGGGATGTACAATCGGGCCACCAGATGACAAACTGTAGCTTGTCGACCCCGTAGGTGTCGACAAAATCAAACCATTGCCCCAAAAAGAACTCACAGCTGCATCATCAATCCACGTTTTTACCTGCACCATACGTGCAGACACAGCACGTTCCACTACCACTTCATTTAACGCAAAAATGCTTTGTCCATCTATCTCTGCCACCAAAGCCATGCGCGATTCAACCGTATAATCACCCGCCAAAAAACGGTCTAAACCCTCTTCCAATTCACTGGGTTCAGCACCTGCCAAAAAACCCAACCGGCCCAAATTAACGCCCAAAATAGGTTTATTGTAATCTTGCACCAATGCAGCAGCCCGTAAAATGGTGCCATCCCCTCCCATAGCCACCAACACATCCGACTTTTCGGCAAGATACTCCTTTGTGCAAAATTGCCCCGAAGGGAACTTGCAAATCGACTCCAAATCGTCAGCCAATAAGACAGATGCACCCCGCTCAGAAAGTCGTTTGGCCAATTGCACAACGGGTTGGGCAATACTTTCTTGAGTCGGATTGGATAAAATGCCAATGTGGTTCATAAAAGCCCCTGTACCACATTAAACATCTTCGTCCTCAATCTCCAATTCTTCCAACTCAAATTCACCACCATTTTTTTCAACCAACACCTCAACACGCTGACGGGCATCTTCTAACAAAGAACGGCACACATTAGATGACTTGAGCCCTTCTTCAAATGCCAACAGCGCGTCCGAAAGCGGCAAATTGCCTTCCTCTAGCTTGTCCACGGCTTGTTCCAATGTCTGTAGTGCATCTTCAAATGTGGGTTCATCGGTTTTCTTTTTTGCCATTTCAAACACCTATCTTTGAGAACGCTAAGCGCAAAAGGGGGTAATTTTTAACGCTATGCGCCACGCGCTTCGCGCTCTGCACCTTGCACTTCTTCCACCCGACAAATCGCCTCACCCTTTGCAAAACGAACACGTAGGCGATCATCAATGTCTAATCCGTTCGCATCTTGCACAACAGAACTATCTTCGACACGTTGTGTTAAGCTATACCCTCGAGCCAACACAGACAGTGGGCTTAAAGAACCCAGCTTGCCCGTCAAATGGCGATAATCTGCCAACCGCGCATCATATACCCGCCGCAAATGCGTTTCCAAATCGCGTTGCAAATCATCCACCTGTTGCATATGCTGAAAAACCTGATCAGCCATACGCCGCATACCATAACTTTCGGTATAATGATCAAGCAAATCTTCATTTTCACGCAACAAACGCAACATCGATGCACGGGCACGCAAAGTCAATCGCCCCACTTGTTCGCGCAAACCCAAAGCATCACGCACCACAATTTCTGCTGCCGCCGAAGGGGTTGGTGCGCGCAAATCGGCAGCCAAGTCGCAAAGTGAAACATCCACCTCATGTCCCACCGCCGAAATCACCGGGATTTTAGAATACGCAACGGCACGTACCACACGCTCATCGTTAAAAGCAGCCAAATCTTCTGCAGAACCGCCCCCACGCGCCACAATCAACACATCCACATCGCCATACGCATTCAAATCGGCAATACCTTGGGCAACATCTTCTGCTGCCCCCACGCCTTGAACCAACGCAGGGCGCAAGACAATGCGCACCCCAGCAAAACGCCGCTTTAAAACATTCAGGATATCTCGAAACGCAGCCCCAGTACCCGATGTAACGACCCCAATGGCACGCGGATATTCTGGTAAAGACTGTTTTCGTTCTTCATCAAAAAGGCCTTCTTCTGCCAACTTGCGTTTCAACTGCTCAAAAGCCAACTGTTGTTGCCCCATACCAGAAGGGAACATTTGCATCGCATTGAGCTGATAATCACCTCTGCGCTCGTACAAAGTCAATTCCCCCTGTACAAGCACTTCCATACCTGATTGCGGTTGGAAATTACCCAAAGACCGTGACCGCCACATCACACATCGCAACTGACTGTTAGGATCAGACAGTGTAAAGTAACGATGCCCAGAGCTGTGTTGCGTAAAGGAGGTCAGCTCCCCAATCACCCACATAGATGGAAAGGATTCCAATGTCTGTTTGATCGCCAGTGTCACCTCAGACACGGTTAATGGCTGGTCAGACATTATTCCTCCAGATCCAAACGCAAGCGTTCGATGTGTTGGGCTTTTCCCGTCGTTTCGTCTACATCTATCAATGCACCACACAGCTTCACATCACCAGAAGCAGGTTCAAAACGTACAGGCATGCGGTTGAGAAATCGACCAACCGCGGCTTCTTTTTCTGCGCCAATGACAGAATCGTGTGGCCCCGTCATTCCCGCATCGGTTATATATGCCGTACCTTGGGGCAACACGTGCTCATCAGCTGTTTGCACATGGGTGTGCGTGCCCAAAACAGCACTGACTTTTCCATCCATAAACCAGCCCATAGCAATTTTTTCAGATGTGGCTTCGGCATGAAAATCAAGCACAATAATAGGTGTCTGCTCCCGCAGCTTTCCAACCAACTTTTCACCCAATCGAAACGGGCAATCTAAATCCAACATATTCGTGCGGCCTTGCAGGCTCATAACACCAACCAAAATGCCACCACGAGACTCAAACACACCCGACCCAATTCCACCGACTTCGTCAGGATAATTGGCCGGGCGCAAAATGCGATCTCCAGATTGGATATATCCCATCGACTCCTTTTGGTCCCACACATGATTACCCGTCGTAATCACATCGGCACCATAGGCATGAAATTTTTTACCTATTTTTTCTGTAATCCCAAAACCGCCCGCAGAGTTTTCGCCATTCACAATGCAAAAATCTACCCCCCGTTCTTCCATCAATCGAGGAATTAAAAATGCAGCTGCGCGCCGCCCAGGTTTGGCATAAACATCACCCACAAACAAAATCTTCACACGTCCCCCAATCGCCCAATTATTGATCCAAAACCCGTCTCATGAATATACTAAACTTTTATCTCATGCCAACTTATAAAACAAGAAGGCAGTAAGCAAGCTCTGCCTGCTTACTGCCTTCTTGTCCGTTTCAACAAAAACCCATAACAAGTTTTCAAATCAACAAGTTATATATCAAAACATCTGTTTTTTGGATTTTAACCTATGACCTGCCGACTTGTAACCTGCGACTGCTTTATCTTGCAAAATCGACTGCGCGAACCTCTCGGATCACCGTAACCTTAACTTGTCCTGGATAAGTCATGGTTTCTTCAAGACGTTCTGCGATTTTTGCGGCCAGTTTTTCGGTGTCTTCATCACTGAGCAAATCACAATTTGCAACAACGCGAATCTCTTGCCCTGCTTGAATGGCATATACGGCATCAACGCCCTCAATATCGGCAGCGATTGTTTCCAGTTTTTCCAAGCGACGCACATAATTTTCTAACACCTCGCGTCGTGCACCTGGTCGTGCGCGTGAGATGGTTTCGGCAGCATCTACAAGTACCGCTATGGGTGACATAGGATCTGCATCTTTATGATGAGCTTCAATGGCATTAACCACCAGAGCATCTTCACCATACTTACGTGCCAAGTCAGCCCCATTCTCGCCATAGGTGCCATCCACCTCATGAGAGAGCCCTTTACCAATATCATGCAGCAATCCAGCGCGCTTGGCCAATTGCGCATCCAACCCCAAATGCGTAGCCATCAACCCCGCTAAGAATGCCACCTCGCGACTGTGATTCAACACATTTTGGCCATAGCTGGTACGATATTTTAAGCGCCCCAAACATTCAATGAGCCGATCGTGCAGCCCAGGCACGCCCACATCAAAAGCGGTCTCTTCTCCAGCTTGGCGAATCACATCCTGCATATTTTCTCGTGCCTTTTCAACAACTTCTTCAATTCGGCCAGGATGTATACGCCCATCAACGACCAATTCTTCCAATGCGATCTTAGCCACCGCACGTCGAATGGGATCAAATCCTGAGAGAACAACGGCTTCGGGCGTATCATCTACAATTACATCAACCCCAGTGCACATTTCAAATGCCCGAATGTTGCGCCCTTCTCGCCCGATAATCCGCCCCTTCATTTCATCTGATGGCAGCTTCACCATCGCCACAGTCGATTCTACCGTATGATCGGCAGCCAAACGCTGAATGGCATTGGCAATAATTTCACGGGCTTCATCATTGGCCCGTGAAAGCGCATCTTCTTTAATTTCCTTAATGCGCCAAGCAGACTCACGGTGGGCTTCGGCCTCCAAGTTTTCCATTAATTCGCGCTTGGCTTGGCTACGTGTGAGACCCGCAATGCGTTCAAGACGTTCATTTTGGGCTTCCAACATCGTATCGAGCGCTTTTGATTTGGTCTCTACCTCTTGCCGCATTTCTTCAGCTTGCTGCTCCAATTCACCAACCTGTTTTTCTTTGTCATTAAGTAAATCGGCCCGTCGATCTAATTGCCGCGAGGTGCTGTTAAGCTGTGTTTCTTTGCGCTTAACCTGAGCCCAACGGTCTTCTATCTGCTTTTCATTTTCAAGCCGAGATTGATGAATTTCGTCTTTGGCTTCTAAAATTGCCGTCCGTTTTTCATCCTCTGCTTCGCGGTGGGCATCTTCTAATATTTTCTCTGCCGAAGTTTCAGCACGATACACTTTGCTGTGTGCACTCTTGCTGCTAATGACCCAGCCAAGAATAACACCCAACAGTATCAACCCGGTCGACAGCAATACAACCGATACTTGATCCATGGCCATCTCCATTTGTGAATACCAAAACAAAACCCCACATGTCATTACCCTGATATGCCAAAATATTTTGGCATATCGAGACAAACACAGTGGGGGTTCATACCCAAAATGACACTGACACAATCACATCAGAAAAAACCGTTACTCCCTAATAGGCTGATCAACCGAACGCGCAAGTTTAAGTGCTCTTTCAGTGGCCATTTGCTCCATTTTCTGGCCCTCATTTTGCGCTTTAAACAACTCATCGGCCAAATTAACCGCCGTAAGCACCGCTATCTTAGAAACCGAACGCAAAGAAAGGTTATTGGCCACTTCGCGCATCTTACGGTCAATATAACGTGCCACTTCACGGGTTTGTTCAGCATTTGTATCACTCGCAATCTGATATTCTGAACCAAATATCTGAACGCGAACAACCGGTAATTCTGACATAAATATCTAACTCAATTGTCGGTGTTTGTCTCTTCCTGATTCAAGGCATCGAGGCGTGACAACATGACCTCAATTTTACTTTGTATTTCAGATTTGTTATGAATCAATACAGCATTGTCGTCATAAATTTGTTGCAACCGATCCCTATCAGACCGTAAGGTCACAAGTCCTTCTTCTAATCGAGTTACTTCAGACTGCAAAGCTTGTCGTTGCTGTGTTAATTCTGCGTTGTCACGGCGCAATCGTTCAATCAATCCAACAGCACGATCTATTTCTGCTACCAGCCGATCAACCCCTTCATGCACATCGCCTTCCACCTGCGTTTCGGCTTCCATCTTATCTCCTTACAAAATGCATCAAAACACACTAAAAATTGCTTATTGATATCAAGCAATTTAACATCTTCCCCACCTAAAGTCAAGCCTACCACACAAGACTTAGAATACAAAAAAATAGAACCTGTACTCAACAAAAGCCATCTATTGGGTACAGGTTCTATAAAGATGTAAAAAACATCTAAGCGTTTTGCTTAACTTGCTCGGCCAAAACAGCAAATGCATCGGCATCAGTCACAGCCAAGTTGGCAAGAACCTTGCGGTTAATTTCGATTCCCGCTTTGTTCAACCCGTCTATAAAACCGCTATATGTAAGGCCATGCAAACGGACTGCCGCATTGATACGCACAATCCAAAGAGATCGGAAATTGCGTTTTTTCTGACGACGGTCCCGATAAGCATACACCAAACCCCGATCCACGGCACCACTGGCTGTGCGCAAAAGCTTGCTACGCCCACCGCGATAACCTTTGGCTTGTTTTAAAATCTTTTTGCGCCTGCGCTTTGACGCAGGATTATTTGTTGCTCTTGGCATGACAAAATCTCCAAATCGTTGAAAAAGCGAAACACATGATGCACAGCGTTATAAACCAATTATAAGATGCACCTTGCGCTTTGCAATCTTTTTCGTATTCAATGTTTTTAATTTAGGACGCCAACAGTCGTCTCACACGCCCCATATCCGAAACGTGTACTTCTGCGGCCAAGCCCAAATCACTCTTCCGCTTGCTTGACTTTTTGGTCAAAAAGTGAGCGGCAGTGGCTCTTTTTCGAGCGATCTTGCCAGAACTGCGTTGTTTAAACCGCTTTTTGGCACCACTATGGGTTTTCATTTTTGGCACGAAAAACTCCTTTCACAACAAGAAACAGCTTCATCTGCTTTTTTAAGTAGATATTTAATTTTGAGATTTTGGCGCCACAATAATAAATATGTTGCGCCCTTCATCACGAGCTGTGGTTTCTATTTGCCCAACCGCTTGTAAATCTTCTTCAACACGAGCCAACAATTCCCGCCCCATGTTTCGATGTGCATTTTCGCGACCCCGAAATTCGACGGCGATGCGTACTTTATGACGTTGTGTTAAGAACTTCTCGGCGTGTTTCATCTTAAACTGATAATCGTGATCACTAATACGCACGCGCATTCGAAGCTCTTTAAGTTGGGATGCATGCTGGCGCCCCTTCTTGGCCTTTTTGCTTTGCTCATACTGATATTTGCCATAATCCATAATACGGCAAACAGGCGGCCGGCCATTGGGTGCAACCTCTACAAGATCCAGTCCGGCTTCTTCGGCCAATGTTATGGCCGCTGCGGTTTCAACAACCCCAAGTTGCTCACCTTCTTGATCTATAAGCCGAATCTGCGGAATGCGAATCTGTTGATTGATACGCGGACCAACTTCGCGCCGAACAGTGGTGGCATTACCTCGTGAACCTCTATTGATACGATCACCTCCGAAAGAGATTTTAAAACGACTCTACGTTATGTGTGGAGAAATAAGGGATATTTGTTGCTTGCTTTCAACTTCGCCTTGGATACGAGAAATCAAATCAATAACACTCAAAGCACCCAAATCGCCTTCTCCATGCCGACGCACCGCCACAGTAGAACTCTCTACTTCCTTGCCGCCCACAATCAGCATATAGGGCACTTTTTGAACTTCTGCTTCTCGAATTTTATATCCTAATTTCGCGTCTTGATCATCTACATCAGTGCGAATACCCGCTGCTTTCAACTGCTTGGCAACGTCTTTGGCATAATCGACAAATGGATCTGATATGGGTAATATCACAACCTGAACGGGCGCCAACCAAACCGGAAAATTACCGGCATAATGCTCAATCAAAACACCAAAAAACCGTTCCATAGACCCTAACAAAGCACGATGCACCATATAGGGACGGTGATATTTTCCATCTTGCCCAACAAAACTCAAATCAAAACGGTCAGGTAAATTGAAATCGAACTGAATGGTTGAACATTGCCACTCCCGGCCCAAAGCATCTTTAATTTTGACATCAATTTTGGGGCCGTAAAATGCACCACCACCCTCATCTATAACATAAGGCAAATTTTGTGCTTCAACCGCTTGGGTTAATGCGGTCGTAGCCATATCCCAATCTTGCGGATCACCCACATATTTATCTGGCCGGGTTGAAATATTGACCTGGAAATCTTCAAATCCAAAAGATCGTAAAATGAACAACGTGAAATCAATCGCTTGGGTAATTTCATTGTCCACCTGATCGGGGCGGCAAAAAATATGCGCATCATCTTGCGTAAACCCACGCACGCGCAACAAACCGTGCAACACCCCAGAGGGTTCATATCGATAAACAGTGCCCATTTCGGCCCAACGAAAGGGCAAATCGCGATAGCTACGCAAACTGCTTTTATAGATCATGCTGTGAAACGGGCAATTCATCGGTTTGGCAAAATATTCTTGCCCATCGATATCCATCGACGAATACATACTCTCGCGATAGAAATCTAAATGCCCACTCAGCTCCCACAGTTTTGAGCGACCAATATGGGGTGAGCCAACAATTTCATAATCGCCCTGATAATGCGCACGACGCCAAAAGTCTTCGATCTCTGACCGAATGCGCATGCCCTTTGGGTGCCACAGTACCAAACCGGGACCCACATTTTCATTGACCGAAAACAGATCTAATTGTGCGCCCAAAATACGATGATCGCGCCGTTTTGCTTCTTCAATCCTATCCAAATAGGCTTGCAGTTCTTTTTTGTCGGGAAAAGAAATACCATAAATGCGCTGCAGCATCTTATTCTTTTCATCGCCGCGCCAATAAGCGCCCGAAGAACTCAACAACTTAATGGACTTGATACGCCCCGTAGACGGCACATGCGGCCCACGACACAAATCGAACCACTTTTGGGCATTTTTATAAATGCTTACCGTCTCATCAGATGCAATCGCATCTAAAAGCTCTAACTTATACGACTCGCCCAAATCGCCAAATCGCTTAGCCGCTTCATCACGCGAAACTTCTTCGCGGTCAAATGCCTGATCTTCTTTGGCAATCTCCAACATACGCCCTTCTATTTTTTCTAACTCTTCGGGCGTAAACGGGCGTTCAATATCAAAATCATAATAAAACCCATTTTCAATGGGCGGGCCAATTGTCACCTTGGCATCGGGAAACAAATCTTGCACGGCTTGAGCCAAAACATGAGCCGTGCTGTGCCAATAGACCTCTTTGCCATCATCACTGGAAAAAGTGAGAATGGCCAAATCGGCATCTTCAGAGAGGGCATAATTCAAATCGACGGGCTTGCCATTAACCTTGCCTGCCAATGCTGCGCGTGCCAACCCAACCCCAATAGACTCAGCAACTTGAAGCACAGTCGTACCTGCTTCAACTTCTTTACTTGAACCATCGGGCAGTGTGATTTTAATAGGCATAAAAAACAAAAACACGCAAATTACGGAATGCGCGCTGAAAAAGTAAAAAGGAGATTTCCTATAATCAATTTCGCAGCTGGCGCTCCGTCGGCATATGGGTTTAAAGGGATCTAAAACCGTAGAGTTGGATAAATCTATAATAGCATCATATCGATGTCAAGCGAAAACTCTGATTTTCATGCAACGCAACCCCATGTAAAAAAACAACCTATCGGCATCTCAGACAAGTTTATAAAACGCCCGTGCGAGACAAAATATAATACGTTTCTCGTGCAAAAACCAATCGCTGTATATGTCCATTTAGAGCCTCTGTCAAATGGGTCATGATACCCTCATAATGTGCCCCCATGCCCTTGTCTTGCCCCCCAATAGACTGAGTCGGAAAAGAAACCACAATATGCGGGGCTTGAATCTGCTTCAAAATGGCCAAACCTGCGCCTTTTTCCTGTTGTTCTAAACATGGCAATGCCTTAAACAAGAAAGCAACATCTGCTTCCCAATCGGGCACAGTCACCAATAAATCGTGACAAACCGAAACACCATTAAACTCTATATTTTCAAAGAACTTGCCAACACAACTGGCCAAACGTACGTCAATGTCACATGCCAAATATTCGTCTATAGGCCCCATCCAAGGCAAAACAAATGGGTTCAACCCGCAAGCCAAATCCATCACACGTGTCGGTTGCCCCGTTACAGCCCAAATGGCCTCAAACACCGCCTCCAAATCGTCTAAACGTTCGGCTGTAGAAACATGTGTGCGTAAAATCTGTTGGCAAATGGGTCTGGGTGCATTTCGATCCATTTGGCCGACCAACAACAAAACCTCATCAACATCAACCTGCCCCACATAGGCGCCATATACTTGATGCAATTTGCGTTTGGCCGCCTTTGTGGCCGTTTTAAGCGATGGGTGCCTCTGCCAAGCCCACAGTGCAATTCGTTCCAATGTTTCATCGCACAAGTCGCAATATTTTCGGCTTTGCCGAAGTTGGGCAACAATTCGCTCTTCGACCCCTGTCATATCTTACACCTCCAGAGGCCTATTTTCGGGGCGATCACTTTCTAATTGTTGTGCACCGCCCCTTGACAGCACCGCCATCATCCTTGCATAAAACCGCAAGTTGTGAAGGGTCGCCAAACGAAAAGCCAATGTCTCATTGATCTCAAACAAATGGTGCAAATAGGCACGTGAATACTGCTTGCAGCATAGACAGTCACATGTTGGATCCACAGGTTCACAATCGCGTGCATGCCGCTCATCGTCAATATAAACATACCGATAAAAATCGGCATCTAAGTTCACCCGATCTGGCGAATCGGCAAACACACACAACCGTTTTTGTCTGGCATCACGTGTGGGGATCGTGCAATCAAATGTATCATAACCCAACCGAAAAGCGCGCACCACGTTCTCAGGTTTGCCGATGCCCAACGCATGTTTGGGCACATCATCAGGCAACAACTCTGCAACCCACGCCACCGCCTCAACCAAAGCCCCATCATCCGAAATTGGCCATCCCCCAAACCCATATCCATCAAACCCAATCTCAGCAAGTTCCACAACACATTGTCGCCGCAAATCAAAATCCATCCCCCCTTGCACCACCCCAAACAACTTTGTCCCATCTTGATGGGTCCGTCGATCAAACTCATCGCGACATTGTTTTGCCCAGGCCACCGTATGCTTCACACTCAGCTTCTGCTCTTCCAGATTTGCACTGGGATGTGTACAATGGTCAAGGCAAAACATCACATCTGCCCCTATATGAAACTGTTTTTGGATGCACTTTTCGGGAGTGAGAGTTTGTTTTTTTCCACCCTTGTCCAACCGATACACAAAACCCTTCTTCGAAATAGAGCCCGATTTGGGGTTTCCTGCAATCAGCGAAAACACCTGAAACCCACCCGAATCAGACATCACCGGCCTATTCCACCCCATAAACGAATGAATGCCCCCCATCTGCTTCACCACCGTCGTGCCCGGGTGGGATGACAAATGAAGCGCATTGACCATCATCGCCTCGATACCACAAGCGGCAACATCGGTCGCATCCAACGCCCGAACCACACCGCGGGTGCCATCGGGTAAAAAAGCGGGGCATTGTAATGAGCCATGGGCTGTTTCTATAATTTTCATTATGCTTCGTCCAACCCCAAACCGGTTAAATCGGCGATTCGTCCTTCTTGCTCGGCTTCGTATAACCGCCAAATCACCCGCAACCCTTGCAAGCTTCCGTGCCCATCTGTTAAAGGCTGTTGGCCTGTTTCGATACAATCTAAAAAGTGTGCCATTTCATTTTCAGTATGTTTTCCCGACTCAGACTCCAACAACAACGTTTCTTCACCCCGATGAATATGAACCAGTTTGCTCCCCGTAATATCGGCCTCAATCATCCCTTCCGTACAATGGGCATGAATTGCATATCGCAAACGCGTACCTCTGGCCCCCCATGTGCCAAAGTGATACCCCAAACGCCCCTGCTCAAACTCCAGAGTCACATTGCTCGTGCCTTCACGCTCCATCCAGGGCGTGCCCAAATTTGTGCCCATATGAATGCCCTTTATGGGCCGCCCCAAAAACCACAACAACAAATCGACATAATGACATCCGTGGCTAAACAACTGGCCACCGCCCAAACGCTCTTTGCTTGAGGCCCAATGATCGGCGGGATAACGCGTCAACTGTTCTGTCCAAATAGACACTTGAAAGACCTCGCCATATTTTTTTTCATCTAACAATTCCTTCAGCCGAGTCACGATGGGATGAAACCGCATACAATAGGCAATCATCAAAACCCGATTCTTAGCCTCGGCTGTTTGGATCAACTCTTTACAAGCCACTTCATAATTGGCCATCGGCTTTTCCAGTAACACATGTTTGCCTGCGTCCAAACACGCTTGAGCAACTGAAAAATGCAAATGATGGGGCAAGGCCAACAACACAGCATCAACATCATCCAAAACCTCATGAAAATCGGTCGCCACCTTTGCTCCGGGAAACTGTTCTGTCACAGCCTCCGCCTTTTCACGAACCAAATCTACAGCGGCAACCAATTCTACCCGCTCATTCAGCGTTTTAAAACGACGCATATGGGTGCCCCCCATACCGCCACAGCCTATCATCGCCAATTTGATTTTGTTCATGGCACACCTCTTTAGCTAATAAAGTAGAACTGCAAAAAACGCGTAGCGCGTAGCGTTAACAACCACCGTCTTTAAACGCTCTGCGCTTTTACGGCAAATGCAATATCTTATGAATGCGACAAGACAAACGCCACGTCGGATGTCGTGACAGAATTTCCAATGCCTTATGTGTGTACTCCGGCGTACTGGACTCCGGCTGTAAAAAAATCACATCCGCCCGGTCTTCGTCCACCGTATCTTCACGAAAGGTTTTGCCCACAACATACTTTAACTCGGTAATGTACGTCAAACCATCGGCAACTTCCCGCCGCTTGGGTGACACTGTCCAGTGTTCAATCAAATTGTACAACTCTGGATCAGGGTCCACCGTCCCATTCGTCTCCACGTGCACACGATATCCCGCTTCTTTTAGTGCCTCACACAATGGCGTGATATTTTGCCCCAGTGGTTCACCACCCGTCAAACACACCCACTGTGCCGAATGACGTCCTACTTCTGCAACAACCTGAGCAATTGCCATTTCTTCATAGGTATCAAACTCTGTATCGCAAAAAAAACAGCGCAAATTGCACTTCGACAACCGAACAAACGTTGTCGGCTGGCCCACGCGCAGCCCTTCACCCTCAATCGAATAAAAAATTTCATTCACCTGTAACACACGCCCATCGTCGCGCCAGACAGGCAACCGATCTTCGGGTGCAGGCGGAATCAACTGCAATATGTTAAAATCTTCGGGCAAGATAAACTCCTAAAAATTGGAAAAACAATCTCAGGTCAGCAGGTCGCAAGTCTCAGGCCAAAACCGAAAAGGCTATGATCTTGACTTTGTTGTTGACTTGTTGACCTGCAACTTGCGACGTGATAGGGATACCTATCGTTTTTTTCATGACTCTAATATATCGGTCGAACAACATCTTCGCAACCACACACCCAAAGCACTTGACAACCTCACCAGACATACAGATCATGATCCCATCCAAGATATCACTTATTTCCATAAATTGAGGTACTCAAATGTACACCTATGAATCCATACTCAAATCTCAGACAGATCGTGTCAAAGCCGCTTATTCGCGCCAAATCCTTGATCTAAACAATCCTGCTTTTGGCGCATTCCTTTCTGAGCGCAGTGGTGCACACCCCAATGCAGACCACACGTGTAATGCCTCAGACCTTGCCAGTGCATGTTATGTCTTTTTGGCTGAAGGCTCAGATCTCGAAAACAATGATGAACTCTTTGACCGCATTCAAAAATCCATTACCTTCCAAAAAAAGTGGCAACGTCCAACCGGTCTTGTGGATCTCGTCTCTGTCAACTGGGAGTCGCCCCCCGACACAGGTTTCACCGTACA
>JBLHJX010000058.1:0-22950 GCA_047619225.1 Candidatus Latescibacterota bacterium | reverse complement strand
CTGTGGATCAGGCTGCGTTTAAGGCGCTCTTGCGGCCTAGGGATGAAGCGATTTATCGTGCGGTGTGGGACTGGTATGCAGAGGTGTGGCATACATTGGGGCTGCACGCAGATGTTTATGGTACGATTCATGGTGATTTTCATCCCAAAAATATTCTGTTTATGGGGGAAGGGGTGGGTGCGATTGATTTTGACGAGTGTGGCTGGGGGCACTATCTTCACGATGTGGCGGTTGCTTTGATGGGCATTCGCAAAGATAAACAGTATGGGGAATTACGAGATGCCTTTTTAAGTGGGTATCGTGACGTGCGGGATTTGCCAGAGGTTTTGGATGGGGCATTGAACGCGTTAATGGCAGGGCGTTTGTTGGGTTTGGCGGTTTGGACAGCCGGTGTGACAGATCACCCGTGGAACCGTGTACACGCGCCCCGAGTTGTGGCGGAAACGATGGATGAATTGAACGGGATGATAAAAAGATAGATGGTGAGGGACGCATTGGATGCGTCAGCCTGAATAGAACACTTATTGTTGATTTTGAAAGGACAAGGAATGGCACAAGAAGATCTGTATCAGGTTTCTGAAGAAGAGAAGTTTGTTTTTGATTTGGATGGCTACATTGTGATTAAGGATGTGTTGTCGTCTGATGAGGTGGATGAGTTGAATGCGATTGCAGATAAAAAGATGGCGGCGCAGACGGGCGACGGTGGATACAAGAATGTGCGCAAACCGTCAACTTGGGGTACACCGTTTCAGCTGTTGATGGATCACCCGCGTGTGATGCCTTATTTGTTAGAATTTTTGGGACCCAAGGTGCGCATTGATCATGATTATTTGATTTTTATGGATAAGGGTGCCAAACGCGGTTCTTTGCACGGTGGCGAAAATGGGAATGAAGGGGATCATTGGTATAAATATCGGGACGGTGTGATTCGCACGGGGTTGACGGTGGTGACATTTTTTACGGCACCTGCGGGAGCTGGAGACGGTGGGTTTAGTTGTATCCCTGGCACACATAAGACGAATTTTCTGAAGAGCATTCCTAAGGATGTGCGCAGTTTTGAGCGGCGCCCTCATTATGTGCGCCAACCCGAAGTTGAAGCGGGTGATGTGTTGATATTTAGTGAGGCACTGGTTCACGGTACGATGCCCTGGACGGCAGATCACCAACGGCGTGCATTTTTGTATAAGTATAGCCCTGGGCATTCGGCTTGGTCGGGTGGTTATTATGATTTGTCTGAATATGACGGGTTGACCCAACAGCAATTGCGGTTGATGGCCCCGCCGTCGATTGGCAAACGACCCGATACGGTACTATTGGAAGAAGCTGTTTAACCTGAAAGAGGAGTTAAGCCATGAACATTCCCCCGTCTGCACATTTTACGCCCGTTGCATTGGATACATATTTCAATGTCGATCACGCACAATTAGCAGGGTTTTTTGGCGAAGGGGATCATCTCGATGATTTTTTGGGCAATCAATCGGTTTTGGGGCTGCCGTTTAAATTGGGTGAGGCAAATGAGAACAATGGCATTTTGTTAGATGGAGACGCTGTTGAAATTGATTTGGGTGGGGTAACGGCAACCTATGTGGTGGTACTTCACGTGGTGGAAGACCGGGTGACGAATTATTTGGATGGTTTTGCCGATTTTTCTAAAGATGGCAATGCGTTGGGTGATCACGTTTCGGACTATGCGATTGTATATGATGATGGTGAGGTGCACGCCACACCCATTTTGCGACGGTTTGCTATTCAACAATCTCATATTACGTGGGGAGCAAGCCCATTTGCAGCGATGCCTGCGGCCAAACCGGGTGTGGTGTTGACGGCAACGGAAGAGCAAAGTTTGGGGCGTCGTGCGGGGGCGGCATATGGACGGGGTGAGACGCGGCATAATTCGGGCCGAGAAGGTATGCGAACCAAGCTGTGGGTTTATGCGTTGCCCAATCCAAACCCTGAGAAGCCGATGGGGAAGTTGATTTTAACACCCAAGGAGGAGCGGTCGTTGGTGTTGGGTATCACGCACACGCAGGTGGCTGAGCACCCTGTGCGCCCGGGCATTCGGCAGAAGCTCAGATTGGCATTACCCGGTGGTGCAAAGTTGAATCGCTTGGGTGAATTGGAGGATGTGGATATTGATTTGGGTACTGTGATTTCGGCCCGTGCGGTGTTGCATTATGATGCAGATAGGTGGTTGGGTGATGCGGTTGATGTGCAGCCCGAACGTTCTGAGACAGAGGTGGTGGTGGAGTATGTTGCGCACCCACAGGCCAAAATGTATGTGGGTATTGATAATGACAAAAACCCACCTTGGGTGGTATATGACTTGGTAAATAAGCAGGGCGATGTTGTTGAAGTGAATGCGGCGCATCGTCCGGTGACCCTTAAAGTGGTGGATAAGGAAACTGGACGGCCTGTGTCGGTGCGTTTGCATTTGCACGGCGAGGCAGGTGAATATTTGCCGCCAAAGGGCTATCATCGAAAGGTGAATGGCAACTGGTTTGAAGACAATTATGGCGAGCACGTGAATGGCCGCAATCAGTACTGTTATATTTTGGGTGAATGTGTGGCTGATTTGCCTTTGGGCGAGGTGTTTGTTGAGATTACCAAGGGCTACGAGATGGATCCTATTCGCCAAAAGATTGAGATCAAAGCGGATACAGATGAGATCACGTTTGAGTTGGATCATGTGCTGAAATGGCGACAAGCAGGTTGGGTGACGGCAGACACACACGTTCACTTTTTGAGCCCGCAGACGGCGAAGTTGGAAGGTGAGGGCGAAGGGGTGAATGTGGTGAACTTGTTGGCGAGCCAATGGGGTGAGATGTTTAGCAATGTGTCGGACTTTGACGGGAAGACAACGATTGGTGCAAAGGATTTTGGAGGTGACGGCGAGTTTTTGGTGCGGGTGGGTACTGAGAATCGAATGCAAGTGTTGGGGCATATTTCATTGTTGGGGTATTCGGGCGCAATGATTCACCCGTTGTGTTCGGGCGGGCCATCTGAGGCGGCCATTGGTGATGCGCAAGAATTGTCGATGGCCCAGTGGGCGCAACGCTGTGCAGATCAGGGTGGTTTGGTGGTGATGCCACACGGACCCAATCCACAGTGTGAACGCGCGGCAGATATTGTGTTGGGGCTGATTCACGCAATGGAGATGATGACGTTTAACCCGCACCACGGTCAGTTGAATCCTTATGGCATTGCCGATTGGTATCGGTACCTCAATTTGGGGTACCACCTTCCGGTTGTGGGTGGGTCTGATAAGATGGCTGCGGCATCGCAATTGGGCGGGGTGCGCACGTACACCAATATGGGTGATTCTGAATTTACGTATGAAAACTGGATGACGGCGACCAAGGCTGGCAATACATTTGTGACGGTGGGGCCGTTGGCTGAAATGCTGGTGGAAGGTCAATCACCGGGTTCTAAGGTTGAATTGTCTGCCAGTGGCGGTACTGTGAATGTGACGTGGAAAGTAGAGTCGGTGAGTTTGCCCATTGACCAGGTTGAGATTGTGGTGGGCGGGTTGACACACGAGCAGGTGAATGTGAATAAGGGATTGGCTGCGTCGGGTACGGCTGAAGTGAAGGTAGAGGATTCGACGTGGATTGGGTTGCGGGTGCGCGGGAGTTACCAAGGCAAACACGGTGAAATTGCGGCACACACGAGTGTGGTGCAAGTGTTGGTGGCGGGCAAGCCGCTTTACAATCAGAATGACGCGACCGCGGTTTTGCAGCAAATTGAGGGTGCGATTGCTTATGTGGATACATTGGCACCTCGGCCTGAAGCGACGCGCTTCAAACAAATGCGGGCGACGTTGGAGGCGGCACACAATCGGATGCATCAAAAAATGCATCAAAGCGGTGTGTTTCACAACCATTCGCCCTTGCACGATCATGGGCATTCACACGAACATTAAGAGATAACTGATTTGGAGCGCCTGTTTTCACACAGAGAACAGGCGCTTCTTTTTTATACGGGAGGTGTTGATGAAAACAGCGAGCCGAATTTTGATCGTGCTGTCGATTTTTGTTTTGTCGGGGTGTGCCACGCTGCGTGAAGTGGCGGCCTTGCGCAAGGTTGACTTTAGTCTGAGTGGTATAGGTGACCCGGCACTTGCGGGGGTGTCACTAAGAGCCGTGAGGTCTTACAAGGATATTGGTTTTCTTGATGCAGGGCGTTTGGCACTTGCGCTGGCGAGTAAAGATTTGCCGTTGACCTTTGTGTTGCACGTGCGTGCCGAAAACCCAGCGGACAATCCCGTACCAGCCCGTTTTGTAGGTATGGCCTGGACGCTGTTTTTGCAGGACAAAGAGACGATCAGTGGTGCAATTGATCAGAGTATTGTTTTGCAACCGGGCGAACCTCAAGATGTGCCGATTGTTGTGGGGCTGAATTTGATGGAATTTTTCGACGGGGGCATTGGTGATTTGGTGAATGTGGCGTCTTCTTTGGCGGGCAAAGATGGTTCAGCGACAAGTATTCGTTTGCAGGTGACGCCGACGATTGATACGTCTTTGGGGCCGATTAAATATCCGCAACCGATTACGGTGATTAATCGACGAATTGGGTCGTGAAGGGTAATGAAGAATAAGATTCTAACGGTGTATAAAGTATAAACTTGGAGTCGATAGATAGACGGTAGGCTTTAAAATAAGAAGTTTTTATTTTTAATAAAAAAATATTTACGTAAGGACTATTTGGAAAATGCAAAAATAATGTATATTGTGGTTACTGCTTTTTTACTGGAGGATTTCTATGTCTGAGATGATTCGCACTCAAATTTATCTTTCGTCCGAGCAGCACGAACAATTAAAACGACGCTGCGAGGAGTTGTTGGATACAAAAAAATAAGGCACAGTTCTTTGTTGGAACTGTGCCTCGTGGTTTAATAATGGTGTTATTAAGATTCAATCATTGGGCAATCTATTACTTTGGCAGATGGAGAATCACTTTCATTCATTAAACGATATTGTGCTGTGTAACAAATTCCAACGGTGATAATATTGGGATGTTTTGATACGATCCTAATTCTTTGAGGTGTTTATCACCCGAAACAATACAATCGGCGTTGCTTTCAACTGCCGCTATGATAATGGTATCGTCCTCAGGGTCTTGTTTTACAACTTGTAAATCAAGTAAATGAGGGGTTAATAGGGTTCGATGTTCTAAGAGGCTCTTGAGGTTCTGAAAGTCTGCTTGAGTGAGAGAAAATGTGTTTTGGATATGAGGCCGTTGTATGACTTCTAATGTTTTTGAAATGATGACTGGCGATGTAATAATCTGAATATCTCGACGCTTCCAGGCATCATAAATGCGACCTGGTGTACCTGATGGTGCGATGATGGCACTGATAATTACATTGACGTCTGGAACGATACGGACCTTGCTTTCAGACACTTGTAGCTCCTGAGTCAGCTTTTAGATCCTCCCTTGCTTTTTCGATCAACTTTTCAACTTCGTTTGGGTCGTTATCTCTCATTTTTTCTCGGAGGCGGTCAACTGCAATGAAATCTTCTTCCCACTTTTGTCGATAAAGTTCAGTGGGTACGACAAATGCAACGGTTTGTCCGGTTTCATCTTTGACTTCGCCGGTCTCATTGGCGATGCGTAAAGATTGTACCAGTTCTCGAAGCGTATTGTCTGCATCTTTAATGTTAATGACTTGGGCCATATGATTGAACCTTTTTATGTGATCTGTTAGGCGGATGATCGTAAGTTCTGAAAATATACGACAATTAAATGGTTGGTGCAATGTGAGACGGTGCGTCCAGCCATTTTATGAGATCAAAACGAAAATGCTCCGATCCTTTTTTTAATCGGGGCGTTTTTTCTATTTGGTTTAATTGATGTTTAAAACATCGCCCCCAATTTCTGTTCAATGATACTCGGGCTTTCACCCAATTGTGTGGCTTGAACACCGGTCATTATCATATCCAACTTGCATTCATATTGTTGTAGCAAAACTTTTTTCCGCGATGCCGTTATCTCTTTTACCAGATGTGGCGCAACCCCGTCTATGATCAATTGCAGGTTTAAGGAAAAGAAGCCGTCTGGGTCTGTAGCCTCATTCACGATATTTTCCAGTTCACGTGCACTCCTACACCTGTTTTTTGAAGGCCTTCTGTTTTAAAGCACCACTCTAATTGCAGATGGTTGATAAAATATGCATCTTTCTTTTGAAAATTCTCAAAAACAACCAACTTTTTTCTTTCTAATGTGCAAAATAAAGAGCCAGTGATATACTATTATCACTGGCTCTTTTGTTGTGATTAATATGACTTATAGAATTTTCTCAAGAAAACATGTAACAAAAGACCTATCAAATAACCATGATTTTCCGCGCAGATTCCGTCCAGCAACATACTTCATAACCGCACTTACTCAATCTATACCCCAAACCCTTCAACAGAATCCGCAATCTCAATCGCCCGAGCACGTTCCTCATCCGTAAGCGATGCCACACGCATAGCCCCCGCATTACTTTCAAGCTGTGCACGGCTTTTCGCACCCGGAATCACAGCCGTAACACCTTCCGTATCGAGAACAAAACGCAAAGCGGCGTGAACCATCGTGCGGTTGGTGCCTTCTGTAAGAAATAATAGTTCACTCAATTTTTCAAACGTGCGCACGGCTTTGTCCGACGTAAAACGATCTAAACGGCGATCCTTACCGTCGAGATTGGGACGGACATTGAAATATTTCCCCGAGAGTGCGCCACTATCTAATGGGCCACGAATAAAGGTGCCTAAGTTTTCCTTTTTGGCGAATTGAAGCGCGCTTTCACCGACGCGATCTCTGATGTTGAATCGGGCTTGCACGGTCGCCAAGTCTCCCAATGCCAACAATTTTTGAATGGCATCCACACTGTCGATCGAAATGCCAAACCAACGAATCTTGCCCTGTGTTTTAAGATCTGCAAGCGTATCCATCACAATAGGCATCGTCGATTCTTCGGGAATGGCGTGTAATTGGTACACATCAATGCGATCTGTTCGCAAGCGTTTCAGACTGCCTTCACAAGCTTCAACGATCCGTTGTTTTGCACGGTCTTCGTTTGGGTCATCGGTAATCGGGCGCACCTTGGTCGCAATAACAAAATGATCGCGAATCCCTTGTGTGGCTTCACCAATAAGTTCTTCACTGTGGCCGCGACCATATCCTTCGGCGGTGTCGAGCAAGTTGATGCCTATTTCTTTGGCCAAATGAATGGTGGCAATCGATTCTTCATCTGTGGTGCCTGTCCAACCCGAATCGCTTCCAGCCAGCCCACCCATTTGCCAACAGCCAACACCGACGGTGGAGACTTTGAGACCTGTTTTTCCTAAAATGCGATATTCCATTGTGCTGCTCCTTTGTGGCGATTATGATTGTGCTTTTTTCCAAATATCTCGAATGGACTCCAATTTGTCGTTGCCTAAATATCCGTAGCGGTTGATCCAAACACCGTGGGCATCACTGTCGGCAACAATTTGAAAACGACGTGCAAAATCTTTGGTGGGGCCATACCCGTGCATGAGCGCGGTGATTTGAGTGCGGTCTTGCACCTCGTTGAGTACTTGCCGAATTTTTCTCGCTTGCGGTTCGTTGGGAATAGGGTGTGCTTCGTGTGGTTCGGGGTAACCGTAGTCTGATAATTTATTGGCCGTGATGTTATCGCCCAAGTCGAAGAGGTTTGCCAGGGCTCGGGTGACGAGGGTTTCATCTAAACCGGCATTGCGTGCAAGGAGGACTGAACCCCAAAATTCGACCATAACTGACCAGTGCATGGTATAGAGCTTCGGTGAGATGGCATCGCAATGTTCAGCGGCAGCTGAATAATCAAAACCGGTAAAGAGGGTGAGCGGTGCCATAAAGGCGTTGGCTGAGAGTTCTTTTTGGGCCCCTCCTACCTCGGTGATGGCTTCGCGCCAGTCGCGCAAGAGGTCGGTGCTCAGTGCGGCTTTGAGGCGTAACCATTCGAGAATGGCAGGGTATTGGCGAAGCAAGCGTATTTGAGAGAGTTTGCCCCGGTCCACATCTGCCCAGTCGGCAAGGTCGGCATTGGTGAGGTTGCCGTGGAGGTAATTGTAGAATGCGCCGACTTCTTTTTTGATGCTTTCATAGGCAAATCCACGTGATTCTGCCCAGGGTTTCATGTGCATGCCAAAGTCTTGAAAAGCTTCGTCGAGTTTGTAACAGGGGTATTCGGGCCAATCGGGTCTAAAGCCAGTGATCTTTGGATACTTTTCGAGTAGATCGCGCACATAAGCACGGTTATAACTGCGAATGGCTGGGCTCGCTAAACTGCCGGTATTGGCCATACGATTGTCTGGGATTTCGCCATTGGGCAAGCGGGGCGTGTCGTCGGTCATGAGGCCTGAGGGCGTGGCACCGTTGACTTGGAGGTAAACCTTGAGGTCGCGGTCTAAGGCAGCTTTGATAAAGTCATCGATGATGTGACCATGTGTGATGGTGAGTTCATTGCCTTTGCGCGGGTTGTAAGAGGTGTCGCGATACAGCCGTTCATTGGGGTGGTAGCTGGGTGCGCTTTTAACCCAGAGCGATTTTTTACCAAAAAGAGGGCGGTCAAAAAGGCGGGGGCTGCTGCCTGCATCTGAGGGGGGTTGAAAGCTGCCTTGCCCCTCGAGTGCTTCTGTGGTGACTGTGGGGTTGGTGGCAACGGCTGTTGCGCCGACCTTTTCAAGGTTGTTGAGAACGGTGTCGATGCCTTCGCTGATAACAAAGTCTGCCAATACGGTGATGCCTAAAAAGCGACTCATGACTCCTCCCAAGACGTGCAATTATAATTGAAGACAGATGACGCAGGTGAAGCCTCAAGATAGCATGGAAAACCCGTGTTGCCAAAGTCAAAGATATGGTGGTCTAAATAGTGCTTGAAAAACATTGGGCCGCACGATAGTTTATGGTTCGATCCTTTGACGTTTGGAATGTATACTGGGCTTTCTAAAATGTAGCGGAGAGCTTTCGCGTGTCACGTTGCCTATAAGGTTTTGGGGAGTTGGTATTTGGGGAGTCCGCTTTAGCGGACTTGGTAATCTTAGCACAGGGTTTCAACCCTGTGTGCATTTTGATTAGAGGAGATGTTATGAATGCCGTTCAAGACGTAGAAGTGACCACGCATTATTTAAAAGACGATGGCATTGTTCCCAACAGTGCATACCCTTTGTTGGTCTACCCGGGTGCGATGGATGTCACCTGTGGTGATCTGGCCACGACCATTGAGCAGGTGTTTGCTGCAAATACGTGGGATCGGTCGTGGCGCAATGGCATTTATTCTTTTCATCATTATCATAGCACGGCACATGAGGTACTTGGTATTGCCAAAGGACAGGCCAAGGTGCATATGGGCGGTCCAAACGGCGTTACCTTTTCAATTCAAGCCGGTGATGTGATGATCATTCCCGCAGGTGTGGGCCATAAGAATTTAGGTGCAAGTGCCGATCTGTTGGTGATTGGAGCCTATCCACCTGGGCCGACTTGGGATTTGTGTCGGGAGAATAAGCCAGAACACAGACAAGCCTTGGTGAATATTCCAACTGTACCCAATCCGCCTGCCGACCCAGTATATGGTGTTGATGGGCCTTTGATGGATTTGTGGGTAAGATAAAGTCAGTCACACTGCCTCTCTGTTTTTTCTTCTCACGTCTCACTGTTTTTTAATAAGGATTTTCTATGCAACCGACGAATATGCTCTATATCATTTCTGACCAACACAATTATCGCTTGATGGGGTGTTCTGGCCACCCTGTGGTGCAAACGCCCAATTTGGATCGCTTGGCGGCTCGGGGCACGCGGTTTAACAATGCGTATACCAATTGCCCGATATGTGTGCCCGTGCGTGCGTCTTTGGCCACGGGGCGTTATGTGCATCAGGCTGGATATTGGGACAATGGTCATCCATATGATGGGCGCATTCCAAGTTGGCATCATCGTTTGCGCGATCAGGGTTTTCAGGCTACATCAATTGGCAAATTGCACTTTAAGGGACACGATACGGATCACGGATTTAGCCAAGAAGTTGAGCCGCTCAATGTGGTAGATGGTGTGGGTGATCTGCTGGGATGTATCAGAGAGGATACGCCGTTTCGTGCCAAGCGTTCGGGCATTAGCGATGCTGGGCCGGGTGATTCGACGTACTTGCAATATGACCAGCGCAATGCAGACAATGCCGTCAAGTGGCTGAAAGAACATGCCAATGATGAAAAACCTTGGGCAACCTTCTTGTCTTTTGTGTGTCCACATCCCCCGTATATTTCGCCACAGGATTGTTTTGATTTGTACGATCCTGAAACATTGCCAATGCCGCCGCAGTGGCAACAGACAGATTGGCCCAATCATCCAGCAATAGATTATTTTCGGCGGTTCTTTACATTTGATCCGCAGTTCCCAGAAGCCATGGTTCGCCAGATGAATGCGGCGTATTATGGGGTGGTTACATATTTGGATCGGCAGGTTGGTCGGGTATTAGATTCGTTGGATGAATTGGGTTTGGCAGAAAATACGCGTGTTATTTATACGTCGGATCATGGGGAGCATTTGGGTGGGCGTGGCATTTATGGCAAGTTTACAATGTATGAGGAATCGGCGGGCATTCCGATGTTGGCGGCTGGACCAGATGTGCCGGTGGGCAAAGTGGTGGATACGCCTGTTTCTTTGATCGATAGTTTCCCAACTATTTTGGAGGCCGTGGGCGCTCATTTGAAAGATGAAGATGGCAATTTGCCTGGCCAATCGTTGTGGGAGATTGCCAATGCCGACGATTATGATCGTACCGTGTTGAGTGAATATCATGCAGTGGGCACAAAACATGCGGCCTACATGTTGCGCAACAGACAATATAAATATGTGTATTATGTAAATGAACGGCCTCAGTTGTTTGATTTGCAACAAGATCCGGATGAATGTCAAGATTTGGCCGATACAGATGATAACCAGCACGTGTTGGAATATTTTGAGCATGAGCTTCGTTCAATACTCGATCCTGAAGGTGTGGATGCGCAGTGCAAGGCCTCGCAATCTGCGTTGATTGAATCGCATGGTGGCCAAGAGGCGGTGTTGAATCGTGGCGCGTTTGACAATTCACCCGTACCAGGTGAAGCACCTGCATTTCGAAAACATGGATCAAATCATTAAGGGATTGAAACAATAGCGCATCCTATCACCACCCTCGTTGGGTAAGCGCCCATATCGTTTAGGTATTGTATGAGGAGAAGGGTATGACCTCGGAAGATAAGTTTTTATTTGATTTGCAAGGGTACTTGGTTGTTAAAAATGTATTGTCACCCGAAGAAGTAGATCATTTGAATGTGATTATGGATCGCGAACTTCCCGACTCTTATGGGGAAAATGGTGTCAAAGGTACCAGCCGTGTTTCCCTATGGGATAAGGCGTGTCAAAATTTATTCGATCATCCAAATGTTCTGCCCTACTTGCTCGAACTCATGGGACCCAAGTTTCGCGCGGATCATGACTATTGCATCATGATGGAAAAAGGTGCCAAGCGTGGTAACTTGCACGGAGGTGATATTGAATACGCAACCGGTCGTGCTGGAGATCATTGGTACAAATATCGCGACGGAGTGATGCGCAATGGATTGACTGTGTTTACATATAACCTCACACCTGCAAAAAAAGGCGATGGTGGATTTGCCTGTGTACCGGGTTCACACAAAAGCAACTTTCCAATGGATCTGCCTAAGGATGTGCGCACCTTTGAGCGTATCCCAAACTATGTGTGTCAACCCGAAGCAGATGCAGGCGACGTCATTATTTTTACCGAAGCACTCATTCATGGTACAATGCCCTGGAATGGTGATCATGAACGCCGTGCCCTGCTCTACAAGTTTAGCCCCGGTCACTCTTCATGGTCACTGGATTATTATAATGCCGATGCTTACGAAGGATTGACCGAACAACAAAAACGGATTCTCACGCCACCCTGTGTTGGCAATCGGCCCGATGTGGTGGAGATCACGGAAGAACACTGAAAAAGTATAATGAGGAAGATTACGGAACCCCCACACCACACGATCACAAAGGCTTAAATACGACTCGCTGGTGGTGTGGGCCGTTGTGCAGTTGGTGTGGTGATGATGTGTGGGTGCGGGGCGTGTGGAACACGAGGTTGGGTGTGGGAACTGCGCGGGCAGGTGAGGGTGGTCTAAGCTCGAAAAAACACTGAAGCACATTAAAAGCCCCACGCAGTGGCGGCTTTCTTTGGGTCCTTTCTTTAGCTGTTGAAAGAAAGGACCTCGCCGAAGGCAAACATAAGGAAATCAATATGGAACCCGTAAAACTCTACATCAACGGCGAGTGGATCGTTTCTTCTGCAACCCAAACCACCCCCGTGTTCAACCCCTCAGACGGAACACAAATCGCCGCAACACCCATGTGTGGTGCCGATGAAGTAAACCAAGCCGTACAAGCCGCAACCAACGCTTTTCCCGCGTGGGCAAACACCCCAGCTGTAGACCGCGCCCGTGTCATGTTTCGTTGGGTGAATTTGATGGAAGAACATTTTGAAGAATTGGCACAGTTGCTCACTCGCGAACATGGCAAAACATTAGAGGAGTCCCGTGGCGAAATTCGTCGAGGCATTGAAGTAGCTGAGTTTGCCTGTGGCGCCCCCCATTTGTTATTGGGCGATTCGCTTGAGAACATTGCACGTGATATTGACTGCGATACCATACGCCAACCGATGGGCGTTTCTGTTGCAATTACCCCTTTTAACTTTCCATTTATGGTGCCCATGTGGACCTTACCCGTTGCCCTGGCCTGTGGCAATACGTTTGTGCTCAAGCCATCGGAACGTGTGCCTCTGAGCGCCATTCGGATGGGTGAACTTTTAGAAGCGGCCGGTTTGCCTGCGGGTGTGTTCAACCTCGTGCATGGTGGCAAAGAAGCCGTGGATGTATTGCTAAACCATCCCGAAGTGAAGACGGTGTCTTTTGTCGGGTCAACACCCGTCGCAAAATATATTTATGAGACGGCCACGGCAAATGGCAAGCGCGTGCAGTCGGCCGGTGGGGCAAAGAATTATTTGATTGTGTTGCCCGATGCCGATTTGGATTCGACGGTTGCGGCTATTATGGGGTCTGCTTATGGGTGTGCGGGTGAACGCTGTATGGCTGGCAGTGTGTTGGTGTGTGCCGAAGGTGCAGGAGACCGGTTCTTAGATCCGCTTTGTGATGTCGCCCGCAAGTTCCGCGTGGGGCCAACAGATCGGGACCCTGACGTGCAAATGGGTCCTGTTGTGACCCAGACGCATTTGGCCCGCATTCATGAGCACATTGAAAATGGTCTGAAAGCAGGTGCAGAATTGCGCGTAGATGGACGCGATGTGGTGGTAGAAGAAGCACCGAATGGTTTTTATCTGGGTGCAACAATTTTTGACAAGGTGACGCCTGATATGTCGATTGCACGTGAAGAGATTTTTGGCCCTGTGCTTTCAACAATGCATACCGATGATTTGGATGAAGCCATCGCACGGTGTAATGCCAGCGGGTTTGGCAATGCGGCGGTACTGTTTACGGGTAGTGGTGGGGCGGCACGCAAATTTAAGCATGAAGTGAATGCGGGTATGGTGGGCATAAATGTGGGCGTGCCAGCACCCATGGCTTTTTTCCCCTTTTCGGGGTGGAATAATTCGTTCTTTGGAGATTTGCATGTACAAGGCAGTGAGGGTATTGCATTTTTCACCCGACAAAAAGTGACGATTAGCAGATGGTTGGAGACGAGACGGCAGTTTTTCTAAAACACCAAGAAGAGCTCTCTGTGTTGTGAATAGGTGTCCAGATTATAAAGTGATAATCATAAAATAAAAGAACTCCGAATAAGAAATATTCGGAGTTCTTTTGTGTTGTAAAGTATGCATTTATGTTTGGCCTGATACCTTAATCACGCCAAGCAGACAGCTTCATATGACTGTTCTATTCGCCAAGATCAAATGGTATGGTAACCGTAAAGGTCGTACCCACACCGGGTTCACCTTTGAGATGAATCGTCCCGCCGTAATTCTTCTTTAGATCGTGTGTCGTTTTCCATGATGATCTGCCGGGTGTCAAATGATGTTGGTCAGGGTTTTTTGGTATCGGTAAATCACCCCATTTGGGAGCGTTGGCAAGCCTTTTTACCAAGCCTGATGCGTTTCTATTTCTGGCTGTTGGGCTTATTTGTTAGAAACACAGTCTCATATAGGAAGACAATTTAGAGATCGATTTGTGCAAGATGTTTTGAAGCACCCTGGTTTCTAAATGACCCCAAAATAGAAAAAAAAGATATTTTTTTGGTTTGACCCTTAAAAAATAGGGTCAAACCCTATTCTTTTCTTGACACTGGAATGGTTCGATGAGTATACTTGTAGGTCTTCACTTTAAAGCAACGTGGCAGCTTACGAGCGGCCGAACTATTAAACGCCATATTTACTTGGGGAGAGAAAATCATGGCCAAAGCACCAGCAGCAGTTAAAGAACGTATGACCAAAACACAAATGTTAAATGCCATTTCAGAAGAAACGGGTGTGAGTCGCAAAGAAGTCGGTGCTGTGCTCGATTCTTTGGCCGGTGTGATTGACCGCCATGTGAGCAAGCGTGGTGTCGGCGAATTTGTGTTGCCAGGGTTATTGAAGATCAAAACTGTGAAGAAGCCTGCGCAAAAAGCACGCAAAGGTGTTAATCCTTTCACAGGTGTAGAGCAAATGTTCCAAGCCAAACCCGCCAGCGTGCGTGTGCGTATTTCTGCTTTGAAGAAGTTGAAAGATATGGCACAATAATTATTAGATGATGTCGTTTTTAAAAACCCCATTTGGTCGATCCAGGTGGGGTTTTTATTTGTCTTGCTCTTGCTTATGTGGTGGTACATATTTGTTCGACAATTAAAATCGGGTAGCTCGTTAATCTTAACGCCCCGCGCTCCGTTCTTGCGTTCTATTGTTATCTATTCGATTATTTGTTGACTTCAATCTTTCACCCTTACTTGGTTACTTTATGAACAAACAGACACTCAAATTATTCACCGATCTGCTGTCACTGCCAACCGCGCCTTATAAAGAAGATGCGGTTTCTGCTTTTATTCAGGCGTTTGCGAATAAGCGGGGCTTGTCGCTGAAGGCAGACAAATATGGCAATTTGATTGTGCGTTATACCCATGGCAAAGATCCCAAACCTGTCGCATTGACGGCGCATATGGATCACCCAGGTTTTGAGGTGTTGGAGGCCAATGGACGAGATTTAAAGGCACGTTGGTTGGGCGGGTGTGACCCCAATCATTTTCCGGGTAGCCGTGTGACGATCATTGTAGGGGATGAGCAATTGTCTGGGCGTGTCACCTCGGCTTTGGGAGATGGGAAAATGTTTGAGATCCGTGCTCAAAAAGCCTTGTCTGGTTCAGATGGGGTGTTTGGATATTGGGGACTCAAGCCTGTGGTGATCGATGGGGATTTGTTTCGCACGAAAGGGGCCGATAATTTGGCGAGTTGTGCGGCTATTTTGGCGGTGTTAGACAGGTTGCAAAAAGAAAAAGCCGAAGCCGATTTGTGGGGGGTGTTTACACGGGCTGAAGAAGTGGGTTTGGTTGGTGCTGGGGGTATCGTGGCGGCAAAGACAGTGCCCAAGAAAGTGCCGATGATTGTGCTGGAGACGAGCAAAGAATTGCCGGGTGCCGAGATTGGGAATGGGCCTGTGATTCGTGTGGGGGATCGGATGAGTGTTTTTGACCCCAGGGTTGAATATGCAGTTCACAGTTTGGCGCAAGATCTTGAAAGTAAAAATAAGAATTTTCAATTTCAGCGTTTGTTGATGAGTGGGGGCGTGTGTGAGGCCACGGTGTATGTGTTGCATGGGTTTACTGTGGGTGCGTTGGCATTTCCACTGGGAAACTATCACAATCAGAGCAAACGATGGCCTGCTGCGGAATATATTTCAATTTCTGACTCGGATGGGATGATTACTTTGTGCCATGCCATTGCGATAAATCCGCCGGTGGGCGAAACACGCACGCCGATGCAGAGACGTTTTGAAGAAGGGTTTAAACGGCAAGAAAAGAGGTTGTTAGGTTAATGGCAGAGATACCAGATTGGCGACATTTGACAAAGGGTTGGGAAATTCCGAGTGAGGGCTATTGCGATCAACCTTATTTGGTAAAGACCGACGATGGGGCATGGTTGTGCATTATGACAACGGGTTCGGGCCACGAGGGACAATCGGGCCAGCATATTGTTTCAACTCGCAGTATGGACCAAGGGCGTACGTGGTCTGAACTTATAGATGTGGAACCCCGTGATGGGGTTGAAGCGTCGTATGCGGTGGTATTGAAGGTGCCGTCGGGACGGGTTTATGCGTTTTATAATCACAATACAGATAATGTGCGGGAAGTGAAGGCCGATAACCCGCCGTATACAGATGGGTATTGTCGGCGGGTAGATTCTTTGGGACATTTTGTGTTTAAGTATAGCGATGATCATGGGCGAACGTGGTCAGCGCAGCGCTACGATGTGGATGTGCGGGAGATGGCCATTGATCGGGAGAATGCCGATGGGGGCGCATTGCGTTATTTTTGGAATGTGGGCAAGGCCATCACAACAGATGAAGCGGCATATGTGTCGCTGCATAAAGTGGGTGGTTTTGGCGAGGGATTTTTTACGCGTTCTGAAGGGGTGTTGCTCAAGAGTGTGGACATTTTGGCTGAGCCTGATCCTGAAAAGATTACGTGGCAGACGTTGCCCGATGGCGATGCGGGTTTGCAAACACCACCGGGTGGTGGACCTGTTGCAGAGGAACAGAGTTATTCTGTTTTAAGCGATGGGTCTTTTTATTGTGTGTATCGTACCATTGATGGACATCCGGCTTGTGCATATAGCCGAGATGGTGGGCATTCGTGGACGAAACCTGAGTACAAGGCGTTTGCAAATGGGCGCTTGATGAAGCATCCGCGTGCGGCGAATTTTGCCTGGCGATGTGAAAACGGTCACTTTTTATATTGGTTCCACAACCACGGTGGGCGGTTTGTCTTGAAGCATCCCAACCGACGTTCTATGGGTTACCAAGATCGCAACCCCGTATGGTTGTGTGGTGGGGTAGAGATGGATTCGCCAAAAGGAAAAGTCATCCAATGGTCTGAGCCAGAAATTGTGCTGTATGACGATGACCCGTATGTGCGTATGAGTTATCCCGATTTAATTGAAGAGGGTGGCAAGTACTATTTGGCTGAAACACAAAAAGAAGTGGCCCGTGTGCATGAGGTGGACACATCGTTGCTCGAAGGTTTGTGGGGACAATTTGAAAATCGGACAATCGCACAAGATGGGTGTGTGTTGGACTTGGGTAAAGAAATTGTAACGGAAGTAAAGATGCCCACATTACCAGCATTTAGTAAGCGTGAGGCAAAGCCCCCATATGGACTGGGCGATTTGCGTACAGGATTTACATTGGATGTTTGGGTTCAGTTTGCCTATTTGGATGGTGGACAGGTGCTTTTAGATGCGCGGTTGGAGACGGGTCAGGGCATCTGTTTGTTGACAACGGATCGAGGCACGGTTGAGGTGGTGATCAATGATGGGCGCACAGAGAACCGATGGGATTGTGATCCTCATGTCATTCAGCCAGAGAAATTGCACCATGTGATGGCCATTGTCGATGGGGGACCCAAGGTGATCACGTTTGTGGTGGATGGTGTGTTGTGTGATGGGGGCATGTCTCGCCAATTTGGGTGGGGGCGTTTTAGCCCGAATCTGTATGATGTCAATGGATCGCATAAATTATTGGTTGGATTGGATGTAAAAGCTGCGCGCATTTATGATCGCCCTTTGCGCACATCTGAGGCGATTGGCAATTTTCGAGCGGGTATATCATAAGAGGATGAATGCGATGAACACATTTCAGGTAAGTGGCGAACAAATCGCTCAGTTTCAGGCCGATGGGTTTTTGATGGTGGAAGGTTTGTATGACAGTGAAGAGATGGATTTGCTGTTGAAGATTGGCAAAACAGATCCTGAAAAGAATGAAATGGTGCGCGCGACGAAAGATGCTGATGGTGGTGAAAGTAAGTTGTGGCTGACGGCAGATACAGAAAGCGATGATATCTATAATGCGATTTGTCATGGTCAACGTATGGTGGATACGATGGCCAAGGCGATGGAGGATGAGGTATATTTGTATCATTACAAAATGATGGTGAAAGAACCGCGCGTGGGGGGAGCTTGGGAGTGGCATCAGGATTACGGGTACTGGTACAACAATAATTGTTTGTTTCCCGATATGGCCAGTTGTATGATTGCCGTGGATAGAGCTTATAAAGGCAATGGCTGTTTGCAGGTATTGAAGGGGTCGCATAAACTGGGGCGCATTGAGCATGGAACATTTGGAACCCAAACGGGAGCAGACCCTGAGCGTGTGGCATTGGCGAGCCAACATTTGGAACATGTATATTGTGAAATGGAACCCGGCACGGCATTGTTTTTTCATGCCAATTTGCTGCATCGATCCGATCCCAATACGAGTGAAGATCCTCGGTGGTCGTTGATCTGTTGTTACAATACCAAACACAATCCATGTGATGACATATCAGGACATCCGAGTTATCGCCCATTGGAAATTTGGGATGATAATAAGGTGAAGGAAATTGGTCAACGGCAGTGGGAAAGTTTGCAGCCTGTTTAAGAGTCACACGTTTTTAAAGCGGGCAGATAGATCATACTGCCCCATAGCGTTCAATAGGGACTCTTGTGTCGTATCCAGAAATTACATTTGGTGCACCAAATAAAGGATGATTATGTCGTTTATGTTTTCAGACGAGCATATTGAAGAGTACCACACACAAGGGCACACTGTGTTTCGGCAAGTGCTGCCTCCATCGCTTATTGGTGATCTACGGCGCGTTACAGACTCCGCTCGTGAGATCGCCCGAGAAGAGCGGGGTGGACAAACCCAACGACTCCAGCCAGTGGCAAAATATGAGCTGGATCAACAGCCGTTTATCGACTATGCTGAGTTGCCCGATTTGGTGGATGCCATTGCTCGGGTGCTAACACCGAGACATCAGCATGGCAATCGCGACATATTCGGTGTTCTCCTAGAGCCGCGAGACTTGCCATATTGTACGGCTTGGCACCGCGATTGGCGTGACAATGTCGCCGGTCTCCCACTGGAGATGTGGGACGAGGTGTTTTCGGATATTAACTATTTTAACCAGATCAACTGTGCCCTATATGAAGACAACAGCACATGGGTCATACCAGGCAGTCACCTGAGGCGAGATCTCCCGCGTGAAGTTGCGCGATTTCCCGAACGTCCCATTCTTGGCCCGGAGCTCAAGGGGCAAAATGCTGAAGAACGCGAAGCGATTTGCCTGGCATACTGTCACAGCATGCCCGGTGGCGTTCGGTTGCGTCTCGATGCTGGAGATTTTGCCCTATACCGGAATACACTCTGGCACCTCGGAAATTATGTGCCCTATAAAAAGCGGGCCACAATCCACGATGGTGCGATGACACCAGAGTTCACAGCGTTCTTCAAGAAGATGCCCGCACTTGCTGCAAAACGGCGTGAGGAAGGGGTTGGGATGGAGAATCCGAACGCCACGTTAGAGAAATAGGGACGATTAAAATGGGTAGCGGAAATATGCCCGTTGGTTTTTCGAGTATGAGCATATAAAATTGTACCTGTCAGTTGCGTTCAAATAATCAAAAAAGATGACGGTTTTCCCTTTTTAAAAGGACATAGAAGGAGATTTTATGGCTTGTCAAACAACACCCGAAAATGTTTCAGATACACAGATTCAGCATTATCGCGATAATGGGTTTGTGCATATCCCTGGTATTATTAGCCCAGAAGAAGTCACGGAATTTTATGATATCATTTACAATTTTGCAGAAGAAAAAAGAAAGAGCGATGAAGAAAATGTGTCGGTTCGAGACAGCGAGGTGTTTACGCAAATTGTAAATTTTTGGCACGAAGATGAAGGGATTAAACGGTTAACGTTGCATCCCAATGTGGGCGGTGTGGCAGAGAAGTTGGCTGGGGTACCGTTGCGAATTTGGCACGATCATATGTTGATCAAGCAACCCCATAACAATGCCCCGACAACGTATCACCAAGACCAACCGTTTTGGCCACATGCACAATCACCCAACTCGATTTCTGCCTGGATTGCTTTGTGTGATGTACCTGTCGAGAAGGGGTGTATGACCTTTATTCCGGGTTCTCATCGTTATACAGATTTGGCACCTCAGAGTACAAGAGATGGTAATAAGTTGTTTGACCTTTGCCCCGATCTTACGTGGGTGAAGCGGATTACTGTGCCATTGAAGGCAGGAGATTGTACATTTCACCACAGTCGATGTGCGCATATGGCCACGCCCAATGAGACGGATGATCCGCGAGTGGCTCATATTGTTATTTATATGGATCAAACGACCACGTTTTCGGGTAAAAGACATATTGTGACAGATCCTTTGGAACTTGAAGAGGGTGTGTTGTTAGAGGGCGATATGTTTCCTGCCGTGACCGATTTTCCTAAGTTGCAGAATAAATAAAGGAATAGATGATGCGATATCAGACGATTCCAAATACCGACTTGGATGTGTCATCTGTATGTTTGGGACTGGCAAATATTGGCGTTAAGAATGCCGAAGAAGAAGGTATGATGCTCTTGGATGCATTCCTGGATGCAGGCGGTAATTTTATTGATACGGCGCGTGTGTATTCCAATTGGATACCGGGTGAAGTGAATCGCAGCGAGCGCATTATAGGTGATTGGTTGGTAGATAGAGATGTGCGTGATCGTGTGGTCGTGGCGACCAAGGGTGGGCACCCCGATTTGGTGGACAAGATACCGAGGTTGTCGCCCGACGAGATGGAAACAGATTTGCAGGGGAGTTTGGATAAGTTGCAGACCGATGTGGTCGATCTGTATTATCTGCATCGTGACGATACCCATCGGTCGGTTGCTGAGATGTTGGATGTGTTGCACCATTTTCAACAATCGGGCAGAGTGCGCTATTATGCGTGTTCCAACTGGACACCTCAGCGAATGCAAGAAGCGTGTGAATATGCCAAGGCTCAGGGATATACAGGCTTTGTTGCCAATCAAATGCGTTGGAGTGTGGCGGGGTTTCAAGGCAAACCACCGGGTGATCAGACGATGTGTTCTATGGATCGAGAGACGGTGGATTTCCATACGCAAACCGGTATGGCGGCGATTCCATACAATTCGCAGGCGGGTGGGTTTTTCTCAAAGTTGGACGCTGACCCTGAGTGGGTTGAAAAGAGTGGCAATTATACAGATGGGAATTTGAAGGTGTATGCGTATTTGAAAACGGTGTCTGAAGGTTTGGGTATTGCAATCAGCCAGATTGTGCTGGCCTATTTTTGGTCACAACCCTTTGTGAGCATTCCAATTGTAGGATGTCGTAATCAGGAACAACTCGCAGATAGTTTGATGGCGGTGGATTGTGACTTGTCTGAGGACGTGATAGAGAAAATTTCTGAATTGACGACCGTGTAATTTGGAGGTGCTAAGGATGTCTGAGTTAAATTATTTAACGCAAGATGAAGTGGATAGCTTTGACGATGTGGGTTATCTGATTTTTGAAGGGCTTTTAAATGAGGATATATGCACGCGTGTAAAAGCCGATGTGGATCAGTTGATGGTTGATCGTGACAAGGGTGTAAAGAAGATGGTGGTAGAATATCCGGATATGGGTTTGTTGACATCTGAGCCTGTGATTATAGATCGTATATCTGATTTGATGGGTGGCACCCAGTTTACGCATCATCATATTCATGCCCGCTGGCAAGCACCAGGTGAACGCGGTTCGGTGTGGCATCATGATTATGTGCAGACACCACAGACCAATCGTTCGCATTTGATGGTGCATGTGTTTATGTATCTGGATGGTTTAAATGGTGAAGTAGGCGATTTATTGGTGATGCCGGGTACGCATAAAAAGGTGATGGCAAGTAATGCATTTCGTCAATTTGAGTTTGAAGATCTGCCGGGTTCGGTAACGGTTGATTCATTGCCGCCTGGTTCATGTGTTATTGTACATTCTGCAGTACAACACGCTCGGCGACCCAAGCCCGGGGGTGGGGTATATAAGCGGTATTTTATTGATACATCGTATTGCCAAGCGGGTGTGTTGTGGGGGGGGTATTCCAATATTGAAGCAATTAATGAAAAAGCGTTGGAGATGGGGCATGATCGTGATGGCAAGTATGCATTTTTGTACGATTCGAGCCAGTTTTTTGACCGGACTAAATATATTGATCGATTAAACGAAACCAATCAGGGCAGTTTGGCACTACAGCTTTAGGCTTGATTCTAATTTAAGACGAGGTGCTTTTATGGCTTTCCATTTTTCTGAAAAACACATTGCCGATTATCATATATTTGGATACACGGTATTTCGCGAGATCTTGCCGGCCTCTTTGATTGAAGATTTGCGCCGAGAAACAGACAAGGCACGCGAGATTGCCCATGAGGTGACGGGCTTACAAGCACAGCGATTGCAGCCTTTGGTTAAGTATGATTTAAATTTGCAACCGTTTAAAGATTATGGTGAACTGCCCGAGTTGAATGATGCCATTCATCAGGTGCTGACGCCCAATCATTACCATGCCGATTTGGAGCGTACGGGTGTGCTGCTTGAGCCTGCGGCGTTTCCATGGTGTACCGATTGGCACCGCGATTGGCGCGATCATATGCCTGAGGAAGTGTTTGAGGATGCGTTTCGAGAAGAGTGGGATCAGCAGACGTTTGACATTGGTGCGATGAATCAGATCAATTGTGCATTGTATGAAGATCCGTCGACGTGGATTGTGCCGGGTAGTCATTACCGTCAGCGCAATTTATCTGGCGAAGTGATAGCCAAGCGGGTTTACGATGCAAAAAAACACCGCAACAAACCGACGGTTTCAAACACGCAAAGAGAGCGTGATTGTTTGGCTTATGTGA
>JBLHJX010000057.1:0-23861 GCA_047619225.1 Candidatus Latescibacterota bacterium | reverse complement strand
GGAGTGCTGGTGGGACATCAAGTACGAGCACAAATGGTGGGACGAGTGCGTTCAGCAGTGTGAGTGATGTGGTGTCGATTGTGGTGAACGCGGTGAATGATGCGCCGAGTTTCACCAAGGGATCGAACCAGACGGTGGATGAGGATGGTGGTGCTCAGAGCGTGAGTGGCTGGGCATCGAGTCTGTCGTCAGGGCCAACCAATGAGTCGGGGCAGACCCTGACGTTTACGGTGAGTAACGATAATAACAGCTTGTTCTCTACCCAGCCTGTGGTGAGTAGTGCCGGCGCATTGACGTATACGGCTGCATCAGATGCGAATGGGAGTGCGACGGTTCGGGTGTTGTTGAAGGACGACGGTGGCACGACGAACTCGGGTGTGGACTCGATGGCGAGTCAGACGTTTACGATCACTGTGAATGCGGTGAATGTTGCGCCGAGTTTCACCAAGGGCAGCAATCAGACAGTGGATGAGGATGCCGGCGCGCAGAGCGTGAGTGGCTGGGCGACGAGTCTGTCGAAGGGGCCATCCAACGAGTCCGGACAGAGTCTGACCTTCACCGTGACGAATAACAACAACAGCTTGTTCTCCTCCCAACCGGCAATAAGTTCAGCCGGTGCGTTGACGTATACGCCTGCATCAAATGCGCACGGCAGTGCGACGGTTCGTGTGCTGTTGAAGGATGACGGTGGGACAGCGAACTCGGGTGTGGATTCGATGGCGAGTCAGACGTTTACGATCACTGTGAGTCCTGTGGCGGATACGCCGTCGATCACGAATGCCACCACGACCGAAGATGTTCAGACGAGTTCTGGGTTGGTGATCAGTCGGAATGCGAACGACGGAACGGAAGTGACGCACTACAAGGTGACGAATATCGCCAATGGGACGCTGTATAAGAATGATGGGACGACGCAGATCAACGATGGCGACTTCATCACGTATGCGGAAGGCCATGGAGGCTTAAAGTTCACGCCCCCGCTGAATTCGACATCAGATCGTAGCTTTGCGATCCAGGCTTCAACATCGAATGCAGATGCCGACTTAGGCGGCAGCACGGTTGAGGCAGTCGTGACGGTCAATCATGTGGCGGATACGCCGTCTATTACGAATGCCACCACAATCGAGGATGTACCGGCTACCGTGGTGGTTGTGCGCAATCCCTTGGACGGCGAAGAAGTCACGCATTTCAAAGTCACGGCAATCTCAAATGGGGCGCTGTTTCTATCTGATGGCACAACGCCAATTTCAGATGGAGATTTTGTATTTTTTGCCGAAGGATATGCCGGATTGAAATTTGCTCCGGCGCCCAATTCCACGGCAGACGGTCATTTCAATGTTCAAGCATCCTTGGGGGTTGGTGACAGCTATCTGGGGGGTGGCATTGCCGAGGGGATCATTTCGATTATACCGACGGTCGATGACCCTTCTGTGACCAACGCATCGACGATAGAAGATACGCAAACGACTTCTGGCCTGGCGGTCTCTCCGAATCCAGCAGATGGGCCTCTGGTAACTCACTTCAAGATCACGGATATCGAGAATGGAACGCTTTTCTGGAACGATGGTACAACGCCGATTGCCGACGGTGCGTTCATCACCGTTTCAGAGGGAAACTTGGGGCTAAAATTCACGCCACAGCCCAATTCCACAGAGAGCGGCAATTTTGTCGTTCAGGCATCGACTTCAGATACGGATGCCGGTTTGGGCGGCGCCAGGATAACGGCGACAATTACCGTGGATTCGGTGAACGATTTTCCCACACCCGCAGATGATATTGTTGCCACCGAGGAAGATGTTGCTGCTGCGGTCCTGGTGCTGGCAAATGATGTGGATGCGGACGGTGATGCGCTGGTGGTTGTGGACGTGACACAGGGATCAAACGGCACGGTGTCGATTGTGGATGGCTCTACGGTGTCGTATACGCCAAACGATAATTTCACGGGTGAAGACACCTTCACCTACACGGTTTCAGACGGGCAGGGCGGGACGGCGACGGGCACAGTTCAGATTACGGTAACGCCTGCAAATGATGTCCCGACAGTGGTGGATGATGCCATACAGGTACAAGAAGATACAGAAGGAACGGTTCCGGTTCTGGCAAACGATTCGGATATAGACGGCGATGCGCTGACGGTGGTGAGTGTGACGCAGGGTGCAACTGGCGCGGTATCGGTTGCGAACGACAGCACGGTGTCGTATACGCCGAACGGCAATTTCACGGGTGAAGACACCTTCACCTACACGGTGTCAGACGGGCAGGGCGGGACGGCGACGGGCACAGTTCAGGTCACGGTAACGCCTGTAAACGATGTTCCGATACTGCTCGACGACGCGATAGAGATGGTAAGCGACGCGTTGGGTGAGATTCCGGTGATTGTGAATGATGTGGATGCGGATGGGGATACGCTGACGGTTGTGGCGGTGACACAGGGATCAAACGGCACGGTGTCGATTGGGGATGGCTCTACGGTGTCGTATGTGCCGAACGATAATTTCAGCGGCGAAGATACTTTCACCTACACGGTATCGGACGGCAAGGGTGGAACGGCAACGGCAACCGTTGTCGTATCGGTTGAGCGGCTGAATACTTCCCCTGTCGCAGTAGATGATACGGTAGAAACACTGGAAGATGCCTCCGTAACGATTTCAGTTTTGGATAATGATACGGATGAAAATCAAGATGTACTGACGATTACGGAAGTTTCTTCAGGCACGATGGGAAGCGTTGGCATTGTCGATGGTACCGATGTTACATACTCACCCGATGAGAACAAGAGTGGTTCAGATTCCTTTATATATACTGTTTCCGATGGACACGGAGGTACCGCAACAGGTACTATTTTTGTGACTGTAACAGAGGTGAATGATGCACCCGTTGCGATAGATGATATCGTTACCGGCAAGTCGAACGCCCCGGTTGCCATATCCGTTCTGCTGAATGATTCTGATCTGGACGGTGATGCCCTTACTGTTGCTGCGGTAACGCAAGGCGCAAATGGTTCAGTCTCGATTACAGACGGGAATCTGGTCATCTATCTCCCGAACGTGGGATTTGCGGGTGAGGATGCGTTTGCATATACGCTTTCGGATGGTCGAGAAGGAACGGCGACCGGTGCGGTGACCGTGACCATTCCGATCAATGATCGCGCTGCGGACGGCCAACTGGGGCAGACACCGCAGATGCTGGCCGGTGAAGCATTGCAGGTTGTACTTCAGGATAACGATTTCAATCTTTCCGATGCAGAAATAGATGTCGTGCGGGTGACAACCACCAACCAGCGCACGGGCGAGCAGGAATCCCCTGTGCTGTCTGAAACCGGTCCGAATACGGGTATTTTCTCCAGCACGATTGGCACAATTTTTACTGGCGGACATGGGGTCGATCTCGATGGCGTTCTGGTTGTTGAAGGTGGTGACGTGCTTGTGAGCCGATACAGAGATGATTTGACCACCAAAGGGATTCCTGTTGACCGAACGGCTGAAACAACCATCCGGCCGACACGATTTTCACTGACGCCTAATCCCCAAACCATCGTGGCCAACGGCACGGACCAGTCGATTTTGCAGGCACGCGTTACCGATGATGCCGGGCGCCCGCTTCCCGATGGGGCACTGGTTCAGTTTACGGCAGACAATGGCACATTTGACAATGGGATCGGTCAGATTACCATACCTGTTGTCGGTGGAGATGGCAGAGCTGATGCCATTTATACGGCGCCGATTCTGGGACAGCGCGAGACGGTTCGGGTGCTGGCATCATTTGGCGGAGTTAATTCTGATATCGTCAAACTGGACGTGCTGCCCGGCGCGATTGCCATCCGCGTTTATGACCAGGCGCGCGATGTTCAGGTTGGCGGAGAAGACCTGGAACTGAGCGTCGATATCCGGTTGAGTGGCACAACGGTAACGGGCGATCCGATAGAGATCAGCGTGACCGTCGATGCAAACGGCGTGTTTGTGGTTCCCGAGCTCCCACCCGGAAATTACGAGTTGAAGGCGTTGGTTGTTGAAATGGCAACGGGGCGCGTCGTTTCCGACGGGGTGCTGCAAAAGGTGGAAGTTAAAACCGATGGGTCGGTAGCGCCTCCTAAGAACGCGGTCAGCGGTTCGCTTCAAGCGACACACGACGACACTCAAATGGGCGGATCGGTTGTCGAATTGCTGGATCAAAATGGACAGGTCGTGGCGCAAACCACTACCGATGCAGAGGGGCGCTACGATTTTCAGGATCTGCCCGCCGGTGATTATACCCTGCGTGCACAATTGCCAGACGGTAAGGTGGTCAAGAGTCCTGTCAATGCACAAAGCAGACTCAACGGCGCAATGGTGGTCAATGCGAATATTCTGATCGACCCATTTGGGCGACTTTTTGCTGTCGATTCAGGTGCTTCCGTGGTCGGGGCGACCGTTGCGCTGCGGCATTTGACAGGGGATATCCTGCCAATTCCCCTGCTTGATGGCACAGGCGCATCGCCCAATGTGAACAATATCAACCCCTATGTCTCCAATGCCGAAGGCCGCTATGCGTTCCTGTTTAGTGGCGACCAGGTGGGCTCTGTTGATGTGCCTGCCGTCTATCATTTGACCGTTACACCGCCATCGGCATCAAACTTCCTCCCTCGCCGTTTTTTGATCAAGGTGCGTCCTTCAAAGGAAGGCCCTGTTGATCAGGTGCCGATTACGATGGTCGCCGAATCGGCTGATGGGCTCGAACTTGCGATTCCCAACGGCCAGGCGCTGACGTCGGACCCTGTCGTTGTTCCCAATATCGAAACAGACGCATTCAATATTCCGATGTATTCCCAGGCCGCATCTCTTGAGTTTTCAAAATCGACAAGCGTCGAGACCGCAAGTGTTGGGCAGACGGTTGATTTTCAGATGCGGCTCTCCAATGTGGGGAACGACACGGCCCGTACGTTGACGGTTGTGGACACGCTGACCGAAGAATGGCGTTTGGTGAAAGCTGATGGGGGTACGATTGTTGGCCCCAACGTGGTCCGCTGGCAAGTGGATCACCTTCAACCGGGTGAAGTGCAGACATTCAATCTGACCGCGCTGCTGGTCAAGGAGGCCGATGGCGAATTGATCAACCGTGCCTGGGTAAACGGCGTTGGCGCACAGTCGATTGAATCACCGGTGAGCCTGAAAATGCAACCTGCTGCGGATATCCAGTTGACCAAATTGGCCGATGTTGACACCGTTGGCCTGAGCGATGAGGTGACGTACACAATCGTGGTTGAAAATCGAGATGTGAACCTGCAGTCCAAGGCGTTCGCGGTTGTCGATGCGCTTCCTGCCGGCCTTACGTTTGTTTCGGCAACCCGTGCGCCTTCCGTGTCCGACAACCTGGTCACGTGGCAATTTGATACGCTGGCGCCTGGAGCTACCGATACGCTTCAAATAGTGGCTCAATTGACCCGGAATGTCACGGATCTTGTGAACACCGTTCGGGCGTTTCTCGATAATCAGGAGATTGCCACATCCGGCGTTACGGTTGCGGTTCGAAATCGCCCGAATCTCCAGATCAACAAGCTGGCCGATCAATTGGTGGTCGAATTGGGACAGGCGCTTCGATACGAAATCTCCGTCGGTTCACCCGAAGATACCCTCAGTTCAGTAATGGTTCGCGATTCTCTGCCTTCAGACTTTGCCTACGTGCCCAACAGCGCACAGCCCGCATCCGTTTACGACAGTCAATCTCATGTTTTGAGCTGGCAGCTTGATTCGATCTTGCCATCGGCGCCGCAAACACTATCGTTTGACGTTGTGCCTGTCGCGGGATTGGCACCAGGAGAATACGGAACGCAGAATAGGGCAACTGCTCTGGCCAATGGCTACAGCTTCACATCTGAGGCTGCGGATGTTGTGGTTTCGGTTCCGTTCTTTTCTGTAGAAAAAACCGCTGGCGCCCAGTCTGCTGGCGTGGGTGATTTTGTAAGCTATGCGGTTGTGTTGCGCAATCTCAGCGCGCGTGACAATCTGTCGGCCATCGCTCTGCGCGATCAGTTCCCGCTGGGCTTTGCGTATGTGAAAAAGAGCGCGCGTCTTGACGGTGTTTCGTTCGAACCCGATAGCCTATCGCACGGCGCCGCTGTCTGGCGCGTTGCAGGGCTGGCCGCAGGAGAAGAAAAGCGGTTGACCTATCGCATGGTTGTAGGCGTGAGCGCGCAGGCTGGCGATGGCAACAACGTGCTGACGGCAACGGCGCAGACGCCGCGTGGGCATGTGCTGTCTGTTGGCCCAACAGAGGCGCGCGTCGAGGTGCAGCCAGAGATCTTTACGCAGGATGAGATCATTTTGGGTCGCGCATGGGTCGATCTGGACGGCAACGGAGTGATGAATGACGGCGAACCGCCCGTTCCAAAGGTTGAACTGATGATGGAAGACGGCGCCCGTATTGTGGCCGATGCACACGGACGGTTCTCGATACCGGAATCCAAGATTGGTGATCACGTCATCCGCCTGCTCGAACAGAGCGTGCCTGCGGATCTCGAACCGGTGCTTTTGGGAACGCGATCTGGAGATGACCCCTGGATTCGGTTTGTGTCGCTTTCCAAGTCTGGCCTTGCCAAAGCGAATTTTCCATTCAAAACCATGCTAAAACCAGAGCCTCAGAAGTATCGGATCAAATTTGAACGACGTTTGGAACTGGACATTCTCGCGCCATTTGTTGTAAAAGGGGTGCTTTTTGTGTCTGCCAGCGACGAATTGGCCGACCCCGGAGACCTGCCTCAGGTGGTTGCCCGTATGCAAGCCGATATTGATCAAAAGATTCGCGTGGGGGGGCATACGGATTCTTTGAGAATTTCCTCTCGCAGGTTTACAAATAACCAGGTGCTTTCGCAGAAACGCGCCGAGTCTGTGAAGGCCTATCTGGTTGCCTCTGGTATTGATTCCTCGCGCATAGAGGCCATTAGTTATGGTGCAACGCATCCGGTTGCGACAAACAGCACCGAGTCGGGACGTCGTCAGAACCGACGGGTTGAGATCGAACCGGTGCAATCCAGTATCCAGAAATTTACCTATACATTGGCAATGGATACGACATCGGTGATTGAGACTCCGCTTAAAGTGATTCAGGATTTGCCCGTCTCGGCTCGTTTTGTGGATGGAACAGACAATCCGTTTGATATGACGCCTGGTGATTCGCTGGTGCAAAAACTTTGGGTTGAGGGCTTTGATTGGCCAATGTTGCCTGCTCCGCGCATCGGGCACCCCGATCTCGGTACGGTGGCTTTGCGATCAGCAGATACAGACGCCATCAAAGAACGGTCTACCTGGTATCTGGATGTGCTTGTATTAATGGTGCAGGATACCTCTGTGTCCCACAGGTCTGGCCGCAAAACGCGCGGCTCGAAAGGCGCAGCGATGAGCGAGGGCTCGCTTAAGCCCGTGCTCCGCGTCGTTTCCGAAGGGGGATTACCCGGAGTTCTCACGGTTGGCCAGGAGCGAAGTGTACTGTCTGTAGAGGCGACTGCAGATTCGCTCTCGGGTGCAGGTATAGGCGCGGCTCTGGATCGTTCGGCGGCTCCGGCTTCTGATCCTGCCGAAGAGGACTGGATGGTGGTGGGAATGGCGACCGGGCAGTTGGGATGGGAATTTGACGAGGCGGTGACATCCGGGTTGGGACATGGCAGTGGCGCGTATACGCGCGGTAAAGCAGCCGTGTTTGCGCGCGGCACGCTACGCGACAGGTATAAGCTGACGCTTTCGTATGATTCTGAACGCACGTCTGACGATCAGGTGTTCCGCTTTTTGACACCCGAACGCGCCTTCCCGATCTATGGGGATGCCAGTTCTATTTTTTACGAAGCGCCTTCAACACATCCTTTGTTTGCACGGGTAGAAAAAGACCGTTCATTTGTTCAGATCGGCGATTTTGCCACCGGGCTTTCGGGGACTGAACTTGCAGCTTACAATCGGTCGTTTTTCGGCGTCTCTTCCCGTCTAAATGTCGATGCGGTTCAGATCGACCTTTTCGGTGCGTCAACCGATCAGACGCTGCGTGTGGATGAGGTTCCCGGTGAAGGCATTTCAGGGCCATACTATACGGCAGCGGCTGGACGTCGTGGCGCGCTTGTTGTGGGCAGTGAGCGAGTGATCATCCAGACGCGCGATCGTTTGCATCCAGAAGTCGTTCTGGATGAAACCCAGCAATACCGGTTTACGGACTATGAAATCGATTACAACGCAGGCACCCTGTTGTTCAAACGCTCGGTGCCCAGTCACAGTGCGGATGAAAATCCAATTTTCATCGTAATCACCTATGAAACAACGCGCGCGCTGGCCAAGCAGGCCGTTGCCGGTGGGCGAATCAAATTGAATCCGCAGGAAAATCTTGCCTTTGGCGCAACGCTTGCAGGCGAAGAACGGGTTGGCGATAACTACTGGCTGATGGGTGTTGATGGGCGCTGGCAGCCTTTGACCGGTTTGACTCTGACGTCTGAGTTTGCGCGATCCGTGGATCAGAATACGGGCAATGCCTGGAAGGTGGGCGTGGGTGGCGCGCTTCATTCAAAGGTGCGGTATGAATTTTATTATCGCGATGCGGAAGCAACGTTCTACAATCCCAACAGTCCAACAGTTCGGGCCGGCGTGCGGAAACTCAGAGGCCAGACCACATGGTCCGTTTCCGACGCGCTGGATTTGACGGGTGAAGCCTATCAAATCGACGATTCGACCAACCTGGATACGCGCAAGAGTTTGCTCCTGGGGGGCACGCTACGTGCTGATCGCGTGACAGGCAATAGCTCGGTCGAAATTTCCCAGCGCGATTTCCATGGTGTTGAAACCCAAACAGCCGTTTGGAATACCGGTTTGACCTGGGATATTTCGCAGCGTTTGAGCCTGGGGATTTCGCGCGATCAGGCTTTTGGCGATCAGGATCTCACCTATCGGCCAACGCTGAATCGTTTGCAAACGCGCTGGCAGTTAGATGACCGTTTTGACCTGGTTGGCGAACACGTTTTCCGCGATGGCGGATTTGTTGATTCCAGCTATACGACCGTGGGGCTGCAATCGCGGGTGTCTGATGATCTCACGGCCTATGCCAAATACGAACTCGACGGGGGGATCAATGGACAGCGAAACCAGGCGATTGTGGGGTTGAAGCATCAGTATCACCTGGGTGAGGATGTGACGTTCCATACCGCATTGGAGCGGGTGAAAACCCTGCGCGGCAATCGACAGAACGATTTCACCGCGTTCAGCATCGCGGGTGAATATCTCCCGCCGGAGCCAGTGAAAGCCACCGGACGATTTGAAAAACGGAACGGGCGTATTCTGGATAAAACACTCGTTTCCGGCGCAGCGGATATCGCGCTGAATTCAGGGTGGGCTTTGCTGGGCAAACACATCTATACTGGGGAATCACAGCAGAGCGCATTTGCCAATGGCACAATGAATAACCACCATTTTCTAACTGGGCTGGCTTACCGGGGCAACCGGGCAGATTGGCTCAACGCATTGGGCAAATATGAATACAAGCGCCGAGAGGACGACCTGGGAAAGACGACGGTTGCCAAGCACATCGGCTCTCTCGAAGTGATTCTCGAGCCCTATGCGCAGATCGAATGGTTTGTTCGCTATGCATTCAAGGTGGCCCATCTCGATGCTGAAGGTATTGCGTCGAGAACGCTGACGGATCTGTGGATGACGCACGTGCGTTACGAGTGGTATCGGAAGGTGGATTTACTCGGCGAATACCGTCTGTTGAAACAGCATACAGTTGGTGATTTTTCACATGGCTTTGCATTTGAAAGTGGATACATTTTGAAGCGCAATATGCGACTTGCATTGGGCTACAATTTTGCCGGATATCACGATGGCGATTTTGCCGGTATCGATGCCTGGGCGCAGGGACCTTACCTGAAGATCCAGGTCAAATTCACTGAGTCTGATGTTGCAGCCGCGCTCAAGGGCTTTCACATTCTATGGCGTGATTGACCTGTATTGGGAGACCCCATGTCCAACCTGCCCAGTAGACCAAATACCGCATCGATCGTGCGCACAGAAGAACGAATGCTCACCCGGTCTGAGTTCCAAACCCTGGCTGATGTGCCCCCAGAATTGGAATGGTTTGCTAATATCGAAAATGACCGCACACGCGATGCCTATCGGCGCGATTTGAGGGATTTTACCACCTTTTTGGGCACCCAAACCCCAGAAGAGTTCAGAACTGTCACCAGATCACATGTGATTGCCTGGAGGAATGCTCTCAGAGCCCGTAATCTGTAGGCCCCGACCATCCGCAGGAAGCTATCGGCACTGGCAAGCCTCTTTGATCACCTCTGCGACCGAAATGCCGTGGTCAACGCCCCACAGGGTGACACCGTCAAAGCCAAACGAGATCGGGCAATCCTGGCGGTGCTGCTCTACCACGCCCTTAGACGTGAAGAAGGGTATAACCCCACAAAGGTACCTAAAGTACCATAGGTTTTTGCTCGATAAGGACATCCTCAGCCTACCGCTCAAAATCTTCTCGTTGGTCGAAAAAAAGGCCGTATGCAGTGCCGCTATAGGTCTTCAGATAATTATTCTGAATTTTATTGGCCTGAAATCCAGTGTTTTAGGCACACACAGCACTCATTTTTTCAGATTTAATACCTGAAGACCTATAGCGAATTAGGCTGGGGCCGCAACACGATCATCAAAGGCTGCCGCCAGGGGTGAAGTTGACGCAAAAAGCTATGGCAGTGTTGGAAAAACGACTGGAGAGACTACCACATTTGCCCAAATGGTTTGTCCATATCTCCCCGGTACCTTCTTGATTATTTGGTCACCCTATTTTTCTGGAAACCCCTAAGAGGAATATAGCTATTCTGAGGGGGTACTCATAGTAGGCATCGCTGACATGCTTTCTTGTTTTCGGTACCAACTTATAAACTTAGAGGGTTTGCGCTGATATGAGCGTAAACCCTTTTTTATTGTTTTTATCAATATTTTGCTCAATTACTTATATTGGCATCATTGCTGTTTTGGGATAACAGGCTCTCTTGGGAAATAACAATGAAAAATGTGTAAGGGGATAAGATGGGACGAACACCTATTTGTGAAGGCCTACCGTTTGATGAAGAACGCACCCGTGAGATTATTCGTGATTTTAAACGAGATGGATTTGTTGTGATACCCGATGTGCTTGAAGGCGATGAAATACAAGCTTTGCGCGACATAACAGATGTGTTGATGGACGATCCAAAATGTATAGCAGAGGGATATGTGCAGAAGGATTTTATTCTCCGACACACAAATGAACTCGATCCCATATTCTGTGATCTGCTGGTTCGAGAGCCCATCATCGGTTTGATGGAGGCAATTTTTGGGCCGGGATGTCAACAATGTGGGATGAATGTTTTGCGCACTGATCGCACCAATGCGATAGATCGGTGGCATGTTGATGATGCACTGTTTTTTCCATTGCCCGATGATGTGCCTCGCCACGATCCGCGCATTGAAATGCCCATTCATTGGTTGACCGTTCAAGTTGCGCTGACGGATATTGAATCTGTTGAACATGGGCCGACGCAATATGTGCCCAAAAGTCACTATTCGGGACGCCGCCCACCTGAGGATCTGACGCCTGAGTTTGAAGGGCAAGGGCCCGTTCCAATTTTTTGTAGAGCGGGCGATATTTATTTGCACAATTCACAGTGCTGGCACCACGGCATGCCGAATCTGTCTGATCGCGTTCGATACTTGCTTCAGCAGCAGTATGGGCCACGGTGGGCTTTTCCGCGTTACAATGCTTATATTCAATACGATTTGCCCGAGCATTTGCTTGATGGGGCAAGTGACAAGTTGCGCCAAGTGTTGGGAGATCATCGATTTCGCCCAGAGAAGCGATATCAGTGAGGGACTTTAAGCTTGCATTCTGGTTGGGCTGACATATTTTGCTCTTACGTCTCATGGACAATAATGGTTTCTCACCTTTAATCTAGAGTTTAAGATGACCGAAAACGTACAGGAAAAGCGACGTATTGCGTGGCATCGCACCAAAATTGATCGAGAGTTGCTTGCCCAACTCAATAAGCGCAGTGATTTTTTTGGTGCCGTACAAACGCTGGGGTATCTCGGTACGCTGATGGCTACGGGGGCACTGGCTTGGTGGGCAACTTTGAATCAGCCATGGTATGGTTGGATTCCCGCGTTCTTTCTACACGGGATGTGTTATGCTTTTATTATTAATGGGTTTCACGAATTGGTGCACAGCTCGGTATTTCGCACACAGAAGCTCAATGTTTTTTTTCTTTATTTGCTCAGCTTCTTGGGTTGGTATAATCCGGTACACTTTTGGGCAAGTCATGCCGAACATCATAAGTACACGCTTCACCCGCCGGAAGATGGCGAGGTGGTTTTTCCTGTTCGGCTGACGCTCAAAGCATTTTTGACCAACGGTTTTGTCAATCCGAAGGGTGCATACAACCGTATTCGGGGCACGGTGCGCCGTGGGTTCTTTGGGCATCTGAATCCAGGGTGGGATCAGGTGCTGTTTCCACAGGAGAATGTTACGGGACGTCGACGGTTGTTTTTGTGGGATCGGGTGATGACCATTGGGCATGTTGTGTTTGTTGGTTTGTCGCTTTATTTGGGATGGTGGCAATTGATCCTGTTGGTGACCTTCGGCTCATTTTATGGCGGGTGGCTTTTCTTTTTGTGTAACAATGCCCAACATGTTGGTTTGACGGATGATGTGCCTGATTTTCGTTTGTGTTCACGCACCATTATTCTGACCCCCGTGGTGCGTTTTCTTTATTGGCATATGAATTATCACATCGAGCATCATATGTATGCGGCCGTGCCTTGTTATAGGCTTGGTAAGCTGCACAAAACCATCAAGCACGATTTGCCGCCTAGTCCTGTGGGTTTGGTTGCCACATGGCGCGAGATTACAACCATTCTCAAACGGCAGAAGATGGAGCCTGAATATCAATACCTGCCCAAGTTACCAGAAGCGACACTTGGTGAGTAATCTATCGATGTTGGGAATATGAAAAAGGCCATACATAGTTTTTATGTATGGCCTTTTTTTTAAAAAAAATATGGGCACCTGGCCGCTTTGCTATCCGCGTTTGATCAGCGTTTTTGAGAGTCCAGTTTGTTGAAGGGCTTTGCTAAGGGCACTGCCTGTTAAGGGTTTCATTGTGGCTCCCCAGGGTTGTATAAGGAAAATTTTAGAGTCCAATGATTGGATCAGGTCTGGCAAGTCAAAGGTTTTGAGCACGCCTCGGGGAATGTTGGCCGCTGGCCAATCTACAAGCGGTTCTTGTGTCCAGGCGTGGTAAGAAAGCGGGCTGTTTTTTAGGGTCACAGAAACCACCTTTTCGTGGACCACCCCTGCAAAGAGTGCGTGTATGGCACCTTGGCCGCGCCCGTAAAGGTGGACTTTTTTAGCACCTTCAGAAACGAGGAGATCGATGGTGCGTAAAAGGTCGTGGATGCGTCGCCCTAGAAAACTTTCTCCTAAAAGCAGGCCATAACCATTGCACATGTAATCATTGCCATAAGGGGCAAAGATGCCTCGGTGGTCGCTGGTGAGCGATTCACCCAAGCCGCGCACGTCTAAAGCATACAATGGGTGTTGTTTTTTGAGGGATTTGGCTAAGGCGTCTTCAAGCAGATCTTGTTCGGATGAAACATGCGGCAAATAGAGATGGATTTCGGATTCTACATCAAGGGTGTGAGATTGGGCGGGTATTGTGAGCCGTTTGCGCATGATGGCACGAATATTGGCTTCGGTTTCGATGGCATACCGCGCCAATCGGGTATCCCCTTCGGTTACAGCGCGTAGGCAGCGATAATGTGGCGTGTCGCGCCGAGCTGGGAGTGTGAGAAGGGATTTGATTCGGTTTATCAATTGAGGTTTTGAAAGCCTCTTGCGTTTAAGAGCCATTGTATTGGCTTTTTGGGCAATTTGGTCATAAATGGGTATGGCACCTTCGGGAATGACCTCGCCTTTGGGGGTGACGTTGAGTAACTCGGGACTTAGGTCCTCAGGCTTCGTTACTTTGATGACGCGTTTTTTGTTGGTGTGATTGCAGAAGAAACGCACCATTGCTTCTTGATTGTGCCAAGAATATCCGTGGCCTTGGGGCCCGATGAACAGGTCGGTGTTTTTCTTGGGCGCACCGATGAGATCATAAAAGCGTTGTATTTCTGAATAGGCTTCTTTGAGGCCTCTGCGATCAAAAAAGCAGTAGGTTTGCCCTAAGAGCATCGCTGGGGCGGGTGCTCGGGCGATGAGAAAGTCAGCCATTTCGAGGCCTGCGCCAATGACGCCGGGTGGGTATTGCTCTGAATCGGCGGGCAGTTCGTTTTCGAGGTTGGCCAAAAAAGTCGTGATAAAGCAACTGGGCGCGGCCATTGTAAATCGTTTTTCAACGGCCCAAATCCAGGAGGCCATCGTGCCACCGCCCGAGTTGCCGGTTAGCCCGATGTTGTTGGGATCCACTTCGGGACGTGTCAGCAGATAATCGAGGGCGCGAATGCCATCCCAGGCCCGCCAAGCACCAAACCATTCACCGATCACTTCGAGCTGTTTGCCCATCATATTGTGGGCATGGGTACAGCTGCGCACAGATTCCCGTTCTTTGAGGTCGTAATATTGGTCGCGTTCACCCTGGTTAAAGGGGTCAAAAATGAAGGTCACAAACCCATTGCGTGCCAGGCGTTGGCAAAAGGATTGATAGGCATCTGAGAGTTTGCCATTGGCGGAGTGTCCACAAGAGCCTATAACACCAGGGGCGAGGCCATTCAGTTTGTGGGGCACATAGAGGTGGCCCGTGACAAGACAACCCGGGCGACTTTCAAAAATAACCTTTTCAATGTTATAATGTGGGCGTTTGACAATGTCAACCACACGGGCATTGAGTGGGGTTTTGCGAGGCCAAGGGCGATAGGCTTTGTCAATGGCTTCTTGGACATGTTCTTGATAAACCAAGGCTTGTTTGTGTGTGCGAACAGATGCCAAGCGTTTGGCACGGTCTTGTCGAATCTCTCTGACCTGGTTTACTGTGTGGTCGAGCAGCATGTGGCCATAGCCGTTTTTATACATAAGAACCCCTGACAAAATGATATGGGTTTAAGATTCGGATATTTTGCATTTAAACATGAGGGCAAGGCATGCGTTTCGTCAATCTTTTTTTGCCCTATCTGTTAAAAAAAACAAGCATGAAATCGAGGTCGACACCTTATGTAGAACCCCCTTTTAGGTTGCCAGTATGGCCATTTCTTCATACATTAAAAAGTCTCTATTCGATCCGAATTTGTCTTCTTGGATGGTGTTTTATGTCGGTCATTGCCGATAATCTTAAGCGGGTGCAAGACCGAATTGCTGCCGCAGCACAACGATCTGGTCGTTCTTTGAATGATGTGACGCTCATTGTGGTGTCCAAAACATGGCCAATAGGGGTTGTGCAGAAAGCTGTGGATGCGGGCGCGGTGCATTTGGGTGAGAATCGGGTTCAAGAAGCCCAAGAAAAAGTGGGGCAGATCGTGGGGCCCATTTCTTGGCATTTGATTGGGCATTTACAACGCAATAAGGTGAAGGTTGCTCTGCCTTTGTTTGATCTGATTCACGGGGTAGACAGCTTGCGATTGGCTGAGGAGATCAGCAAACAAGCTGTGTTAGATGGGAAAGTGGTTCGTGTGTTGGTGCAAGTGAACACATCGGGTGAAGTATCAAAGTTTGGGATTGGGCCAGATGCTGCTGTTGATGTTGTGGGTCAAATAGCTGATTTAGAGGGTATTCAAATCGAAGGCGTGATGACAATCGGTGCATTTTTATCGAACCCAGATGATGTGCGGCCCCATTTTGTTGGGTTGAGACAGGTGCGAGATGGCATTGTTGATGCACATATAAAAGGTGTTTCAATGGCAACGTTATCGATGGGTATGAGCAATGATTTTGAGGTAGCGATAGAAGAAGGCGCCACAATGGTACGTGTGGGTACCGCAATTTTTGGAAGTAGGCGCAGTGATGATTGACTTGGTTAAAGATGCGGTGGTGTTATTGAAGATGGCTTTGGATTGGGTACTCATCGTTGTTGTGCTTGGGGTGGTGGCGTTGATGGTGTTGCGGTGGGTGTTTTTGAGCATCCAACCCTTTGGGTGGGCCTCATATTACGTGCGGCGTGCAACCGATCCATTGATTTGGCCCATTTCTCAGCTCATGCCAGGCAATCAAAACTCTGCACCCTTGTTGTTGATTTTGGGTGTGTTGATGAGTGCCTTTTTTGTCAAGTGGTTGACCGATGATCTCATCCAGGCTATTTTGGGCTTCTTATATGGGTTGTCGGCGGGGATGCCTTTGCAGATGATTGGGTGGTTGTTATATGGGGCGGTTTCAATTTTGCTGATCTTGATTGTGGCGCGCATTGTATTTTCTTGGTTGCCGTTTATGCGTGATGGCCGATTCATGTGGACGTTGCATCAGTTGACCGAACCGATTATGGGGCCGTTTCGGCAAATCATTCCTCAGATGGGTATGTTTGATCTGTCGCCCATTTTGCTCATGTTTTTATTGCAGTTTGCACAAAATGCCATTGTGCGTGTGTTGGGTTTGCGCATGTTGGGGTAAGGTTGTGAGATGGAAATGCTTCAACGTCCCCTTTTTTTTAAAGCTGTGGTTTTGTTGTTGGATGATGTCTAACTGGAGAGATGTCCGTGAATATTACACCATTGGATATTCGGAAACAGACGTTTAAACGCGTTTTTCGTGGTTATGACGATGAAGAAGTGCAGGCATTTTTAGAAGTGTTGGCTGAAGAGTTTGAGCGTTTAAATCGCGAAACCATTGTGTTGCGCGAAAAACAATCTTCATTGCAAACCGAAGTGGAGCATTTTCGAGCGATGGAGCAGACCTTGCAAGAGATGTTGCGTACTGCGCAACAGGCGGCTGAAGAGGTGAAGGAGAATGGGCGTAAAGAGGCGCGGTTGATAGTAAAGGAATCAGAAATTAGGGGCAATCGGGCCATTGAAAAAGCGCGTGCACATGTGCATACCATTCGGGCGGAGATTGTTGATTTGAAGAACCAACGCGATATGTTTGTCTCTAAGTTCCAAGCTTTGGTGCAAGCGCAGGGTGATTTTTTGGGTCAGTTGCAATTTACGGACCCCGATGTTGTGCAAGAGGCCCTACCGAGTTCTGAAGGTCTGGAAGAGAGTGAGGACACACAAGCATGAGCCGTGTGCAATTGGGCGTGATTGGTGGATCGGGTGTTTATCATATGCAGGGTGTATCGGTTGTTGCCGAACATACTGTGGAAACGCCTTTTGGAACCCCTTCTGATGTGGTGGTGGAAACACAGATCGGTGATCGAACAGTTTATTTTTTGCCCCGCCATGGGCGCGGGCATGTTTTGTTGCCCTCTGAGGTGCCCTATCGGGCAAATGTACATGCGTTGAAACAACTGGGCGTAACCCACTTGTTGGCCGTAAGTGCGGTTGGCATTATGCAGGAACATATCCAACCGGGTGATATGGTGATTCCCGACCAGATTTTTGATCGCACCAAAGGGGTTCGCCCTGCCACCTTTTTTGGAGATGGTGTTGTGGGGCATGTGGCATTTGCCGATCCCTTCTGTGATGAATTGCGTGCATGTTTGTTGCAGGCATCGCAACAAACAAAAGCAACAGTTCATGCGGGTGGAACGTATGTGTGTATGGAAGGTCCACAGTTTTCAACCCGTGCAGAGTCTCATTTCTATCGCCGAGAAGTTGATGCAACAGTGATCGGCATGACGGCCTTGCCTGAGGCAAAATTGGCCCGTGAAGCCGAAATGTGTTATGCAATGTTGGCGATGGGTACCGATTATGACTGCTGGCATGAGGCGGAAGAAGATGTGTCTGTTGAGGCGGTTGTAGCGGTATTGAGAGCCAATGCTGAGTGTGCCAATGATATTGTTAAAAAGTTGGCCAGTTTGTTGCCTGAATCTTCTGATTGTGAATGTTTAAATGCCGCTCAGTTTGCTATTATGACCGCACCCGGTGCGATCTCAGATGCGGCAAAAACACGATTGAAGGTTTTGTACGGTCGATATTTGAAATAGAAGCAAGCACGTCCTGTATTTGGAGCAGAGGTGAGGATGCCAAAAATTGACGATACATGGTATGTGCGACCCGATGGTGTTCCCGAAAGTCACACGGCGGGGGGTGTGGTGGTGCGTAAGGCAGGGGATCGGGTGTTGGTGGCTTTGGCACAAGAAAAAATATATGATGAATATGTGCTGCCCAAAGGACATGTGGAATTAGGTGAAAGTGTGGTTGGGGCCGCACGCCGAGAAATTGGTGAGGAAGTGGGGATTTCTGATTTGACATTGGTAGAAAAATTGGGTGTCAAAACCCGATTGGATTTTAGGAAAACGGAATGGAAGATTACGCACTACTTTTTATATATTACAAAACAAAATGATGCAGTACCAACACATCAAGAACAACACGAAACGATGCACTGGGTACCTTTAATGCCGGTGCCAAAATTATTTTGGCCAGAGCAACAAGCCTTGATGGAAGAACATATTGATCATATTCAAGCTGTTGTCAACAGAACCTGAACCTGTATCTTGTGGTGATAGAAAGGGTGGACGATGGAGGCGCAACTTTTAGCACAGTTTAAAGTATTGTTAGAGGAAAAATATTTGTCGATATCGCAAGATTTAGGGGATTTGCAGTCACAATCTCTGAAAAAAACCGCAGCAGATTCTTCTGGTGATTTGGCTTATTCTGATCATATGGGGGAGTTGGGGAGCAGTGCCATGGAGCGGGAGAAGGCTTTTATGTTTGCCGCTCGAGACGGTGTGTATCTCAACCAACTAGAAAAGGCACTCGATAGGATTAAAGACGGCACTTTTGGTCTGTGCCGGGTTTGTGGCTGTGATATACCGATTGCACGTTTGGAAGCCGTGCCCACAACCAAAGTGTGTGTGCCTTGCAAAGAAAGTGAGAATGACGCTGAAGCTGGAATGGGGATAACGCGTAAATCGGCATGAAAATGCAATGGATAATGGACAGTTGATACTTAAACGTAACGTCAGGATGATATCGTGCGTGCACTTTGGATAACAGGTATAGCTTTGGTGTTGGATCAATTATCCAAATGGTGGGTGATGGCGTCAATGGATTTGTATGAGTCGGTGCCTGTGATGGGGTCTTTTTTCAAACTGACTTATATTCACAACCCGGGTGCCGTATTTGGTTTGCGTTTGGGGGGTGCTTATTTTCATTTGGGTCTTGCTGTTGTGGCGCTCGTATTTGTTTGTGTGTTGTTGTGGCGCTTGCCAGCGGATGCAAGATGGCCTTCTGTTGGGCTGGCGCTGGTATTGGGTGGGGCCATTGGCAATATGATTGACCGCGTGCGTTTTGGTGTGGTCATTGATTTTTTAGATTTTGGTTTTGGGGACACGCGGTGGTGGGTGTTTAATTTGGCTGATTCGTGGGTGAGTGTGGGCACAGTTCTGCTGCTTTTTACCTATGGTCTACAATCTTCAGGTGAGGCCGATTCCGATGCAGTGCAAAATTCTACCCGACCATGAAGGTGAGCGCCTGGACCGGTGGTTGGCAGCCTATCAAGATGAATTGTCTCGCTCACGTATCCAGCAGTTGATACACGATGGGTTTGTGCGTGTTAATGGCAAAGTTATAAAGCCGAGTTTCAAGGTGTCGGTTAACGATGTGGTCGATGTTGAAATGCCCGACCCTGAACCCTCGCAGATATGTCCAGAGGATATTCCTTTGGACATTCTTTTTGAAGACGAATATCTCTTGGTCGTGAATAAACCTGCTGGGATGACTGTTCACCCCGCTACAGGGGTGTCGTCGGGTACATTGGTCAATGCCTTGTTGGCCCATTGTGACACATTGTCTCATATGGATGGTGGAAAACGGCCTGGCATTGTGCATCGGTTAGATAAAGAAACGACGGGCTTACTGATGGTGGCCAAGGATGATGCCACACATCGGGATTTGGCTGAGCAGCTGGCACAGCGAAGCATTATTCGTCAATATTGTGCATTGGTTTGGGGGCTTTTTGATGAGCTGGAAGGTCGTATTGAAGCACCTATAGGACGCCATAAAACAGATCGTGTTCGAATGGCGGTTCGAGCAGATGGGCAATTTGCGGCGACCCAATGGAAGGAAATTCGAGGATATGAGTTTACAACTTTTCTAAAATTGCAGTTGGAGTCGGGGAGGACCCATCAAATTCGTGTGCATTTGGCTGATCTGCATCACTCGGTATTTGGTGATTCGACGTATGGCGGGCGTCACACACGCATATTGGGTATTTCACCGGTTTACAGATCTTTTGCACAACAATTGCTCAAATTGACAGATCGACAAATGTTACACGCACAAAAATTGGGTTTTAAACATCCGCACTCGGGTGAGGACATGGTGTTTGAATCGGAATTACCAGCGGATATGCAAGCTGTGTTGGCCCGGTTGGATGCAATTTAAAGCGCGTAAAAGTAGAAATAAAAAAGCCCCTGTGCAACAACACAGGGGCTTTTTTATTTATCGGAAAAGATCACTAAACATAAGGTGCTTGGCCTTCGCGTACCTGATCAATAAGCGTTTCGAGTTGGTCTATGGGGGGGTCATTTTCTCGGATATATCGGAATACACGCGTTTGGTCTGTTTCGCGGGAAAGGCGCGTGAGGGCCAAAGCACGTCTTTCGTCGAGTTCACCTGTGCGAACAGCCTCACGGATGGGAGGCGGCAAACTATTGAAGCGCCGGGCGATGGTTACTTCTTCGGGTGACATGCCCAATTGTTGGGCCGCATCGGCATCGGGCAAGCGAAAGATATCTATGCGGCGTAAAAAGTCTACTTCGTCGGCTATGTTCAAGGGTTGTGTCTGTAGGTTGGATTGATAAGAAAGTTCTCTTGCGCGCTCGGTTGATAGTCTGCGAACGATGGCAGGAATGGTGGACATACCCAAACGGCGGCAGGCATTGAGACGTCGTCGCCCAACAACGAGTAGGTAGCCCTCATCGGTGGGGGTTACCACAATGGGTTCAATGAGCCCGAAGCGTTGAATTGAATGCATCAGGCTATTGAGATTGGGGTCGTTGAGTCGTTCGCGTAATGGAACGCGTTGCTCGTCAATTTGGTCGACTGGGATTTCGGTAAGGGTATCGGGCATAAAAAGTAAATTTTAAAAAGTGAAAAGTGAAAAGTCACGAATCATAGCGCGAACATGGATTCGTGACTTTTATTATTAAGTATGCTGAAAATGGCTTAGGTGCTTTCCCATTCGCTGGCGGGCATATCTTGGGCGAGTCTGAGAGCGCCCAGAGCACCGGCATAAATGGGATCGTCTACGGCCTTAACACGGGCTGAACCAAATTCGGCAAGATTGGTTTCAATGACTTCGGGCAAGCCTTTAATTTGGCTGCCCCCGCCTGCCAGCACGATATTGTTGCGCAGTTCGTCTTGAAACTCAGGTTCAAATGTGGTGATAAGTTCGCGGATGGCTGCGAATGTATCAGGCAAGACACTTTCACAAGCCGCTTTGAGTTCTTGAGCAATGTTATACAATACGGGTTTGCCGCCAACCTGAAATTCAACACTGATGCCTTCGGTAATGGGCGATACAAATGCATAGCGCTCTTTGATGGCTGTGGCCAAATGTCGCGAGATCGGCGAATCTTGAATTTTATCTTGTAAAAGTGCGTGAAATTGTTCGTCGATAAAATTGCCAGCTTTGTGAAGGGTGCGCTGGTCTTCGTCCTCGGGAATAGTACCGTGCATACGGCACATATCTAAAGTGCCTGCACCAATGTCGACTACTAAGGCATTGTTGTAAAAGCCCAAACCGTAGGCGACGAGAAAAGGTTCGGAAACAACGATGACAGAGTCTACAAGACCTTGCATCACGTCGATAACGGCTTGCTTGTCACTGACACTGGCCAATGCAGGAGCGCCAACTACGGCTCTTACGGTTTGCCCCGGTTTTATTTCTGCAAGTTGAATGACGTGACGCACCAATTCTTCAACTGCTGCTGCTTCGCGGTTTTCGCTATCAATGCTGCCGCTTTCGGAGGGGCGGTATTTAAGGACGCCCTTTTCAAGTGGGTAAAACAAATCTAATGCCATCCGATTGCGAATGCTTTCTTCGCCAAAAACGATTGACTTTTGTAGAAATTTGTATGCAACGAGATCTTTGGGCCATCCGACCACACTGGGGACTGTACGGGTAATGTCTGTGCTTGTGGCCACCGAACAGTTTGCAGTGCCCAAATCGACACCAAGGTACAAAATATCACCTGATGTGTCATGTGGTGTGGGGGCAACGGGAGTTTCAAACGGGGCGCTTGGGCCGGTTTCATCCGCCATGTCCAATGCGTCCTTTCTCAGTGAGATTGGAGTTCGATAGTGATGCGGGCAGCTTCTTCTTGTTCTGTTGCCCGCTCCTGTTCTGGGGCCTCTTCGACTTCGCTGGTTGTCTCTGTTTCTTCTTCGCGTGATAATTCTTGCACGGGTTCAGGTATTGTTTCTGTTGTCATAATGGGTTGAGATGGTGTCGCAGATTCTTTGAGAGCGTCTCGCCCAAATCGTGCAGCAATACCCCCTGGGATGCCATAAGCTTTTTGTGGTTCCCGTTCTTTTATACCTGTCTTGGGGCGGGTTGTTTGGTTTTGAATGAATGCTTCTGAGGCTGCAGGTTGAGGTGTTTCAGATCTGTTTCCGGTGCCAAGCATAAACGAGGTTTGTTTTGCAAATCCTTGTTTCTTTTCTGGTTCTTGTATGGCGCGTGCAGACCGGAACTTTTGTGCACGTTGTTGTTCCGCCGCTTCTTTTTGCAATTGGGCTGTTAAATTGCGAATACTCATAGTTTAGATCGACTTTTTGAAGAATTCGATGGCTCGGTTGTGCTCGCCCTTTTGTTCGTAGGCAATGCCCAAGCTTTGGTAAATACCTGGATAGTTGGCATCAAGGGCAAGCACGCGGTTAAATGCCGCAATGGCTTGGTCATAAGCGCCTCGTGCATTATGGACACTGCCGAGTCTGAAATGGCTTTCGGAGTTGTCAGCATTCATGTCAACAGCTTGGGTTAGGCATCGGATGGCTTCACCAAAATTTTCAGTCTTGGCATAGACGTCGGCCAATTTGTAATAAGAATTGAGATAACTTTCGTCGAGGGAAATAGCGCGTCTATAAGCTTCTATGGCTTCTTGGAAGTCGTTGTTGTTGCCATGCGCTACGCCCAATTTGTAACAGGCAGGTGCCGTTGGTGTGAGTGTGACAAGTTTTTGGAAGGCTTCAATGGCTTTGGGATAATCGCCTTTGTTGTTGTAGTTGATGCCCAACCTGTCGTGAATCTGCGACAAGTCACCATTGCTGAGGCCAAAGATATCTTCGAAGAAAGAAACCGTTCGGTCCGTAAGTTGTTTGGCATAAAGCAAAAAAGTATAGCTGGTATTTTCAAAAGCATCTAAGCGTTTCTCGATGCGATCTAATCTTTGGAGGATGTCTTCTTCCTCGGGTATGGCATCTGCATCTGTTTCGATGAGTTCCCATTCTTGAGGAAGGCGGTCTCCGGCTGGTGTCGTTGTGCCAACATCTAAATGAGAACGTGTGTATTCACTGAGTGTGTCGTGCGTTTGAGTTTCTGCATTGCCCGACTGGGATGGACCAAAAACTTTGCCCGTGCCCCGCTTTGTGTTGCTGGCCTGGTTCCCTGCGCTCAAGGCAAGTCTCCCTTAGAAAGATGATAAGCAGAATTGACTGTGAATTTAAGAGTTTTTTGAGAATGGATAAAAGAAAGGGGTGTGTCTTTTGGTATGGTGATCAGGTGTTCAATATATATGAATATGTGAGGATCACCGAATGTGGGGGAGGTAACGAAATGCAAGATATGTGACA
>JBLHJX010000056.1:0-23973 GCA_047619225.1 Candidatus Latescibacterota bacterium | reverse complement strand
AACCAACTCATCACTCCGCGCATCGTCGCGATACACAACCACATCGTCGCCATCACTATTTGCGGGGAAAAACCCATGAATCGCTTCTGCTTTTAACCAACCTTCGGAAATGGCCTGCTCCAACATCGTTTGCGCATCGTCAAACAGCTTGCGGGCAGCGTCCCCTTTTAGGGGGTCATTTAAAATTTTGGGGTAACTGCCCCGCATTTCCCAGGTGTGAAAAAACGGCCCCCAGTCAATATAATCCACGAGATCTGAAATCGCAAAATCCTGCAAACGACGTGCGCCAGTAAACGTTGGTGTTGGCACACCAGACCAGTCCAAAACGGGTCGTTTGGCAAGCGCGTCGCCATAATCTACCAAAGGTCTGCGGGGTGCGCCTCCTTCAAACTCGGCCATGGCTTGTTCTTGCTCCGCGCGATTTTTATCAACAAAGTCAGTCTTTAAATCGGCATTTAACAAGGTGCCCATAACACTCGCAGCGCGTGAGGCGTCTTTAACGTGAATGGTCGCGCCAGAATAAGCGGGTGCAATTTTTACGGCCGTGTGTTTGCGGCTCGTGGTGGCCCCCCCAATCAACAACGGAACAGAGAAGCCTTCGCGCACCATCTCTTTGGCCACATGAACCATCTCACCAAGAGACGGTGTGATCAACCCACTCAAACCAATAATGTCGACATTTTCTTCACGCGCAATCTTCAATATTTGATCGGCAGGCACCATCACCCCCAAATCAATCACCTCATAATTGTTGCAGCTCAACACCACACCAACGATATTTTTGCCAATATCGTGAACATCGCCCTTCACGGTGGCCATCAATATCTTACCCCGAGAGCTGCCACCGCCTGCCTTTTCAGCTTCGAGCAAGGGGTTCAAATGGGCCACCGCCTGCTTCATAACCCGCGCCGTCTTCACCACCTGTGGCAAAAACATTTTCCCGGCCCCAAACAAATCCCCTACCACATTCATGCCATCCATCAACGGACCTTCAATGATCTCAAGCGGTTTGTAGATCTCCAACGCATCTTTCAGATCAACTTCCAAATGCTCACCACGCCCATACAACAGCGCGTGTTTTAGCCGTGCTTCAACCGAACCTTCTCGCCACGCATCATCCTTCTCTCGGGTTTTGCCTGTCGACTTTACTGACACGGCAAACTCAACCAACCGTTCAGTGGCATCTTCGCGTCGATTAAACAGCACATCTTCTATAAGCTCCAATAGGTCTTTTGGGATCTCTTCATACACCATTAATTGACCGGCATTCACAATGCCCATGTCCAAACCCGCACGGATGGCATGATACAAAAATGACGCGTGAATCGCCTCGCGCATATAATCATTGCCGCGAAACGAAAATGAGACATTGCTAACGCCCCCACTCGTTTTGGCACCCGGGCACACTTTCTTAATCTCGCGAACCGCTTCAATAAAGCTCACTGCATACCCATTGTGCTCTTCAATGCCCGTACCTACGGTCAAAATATTGGGGTCAAAAATGATATCCGTGGGGTGCATACCCATTTCTTGGGTCAAAATCTTAAACGCCCGTTGGCAAATGCGCACCTTATCTTCACTTGTTGTGGCCTGACCCTTTTCATCAAATGCCATCACCACCACAGCAGCGCCATACCGGATCACCGTTTGGGCATGTTGGCGAAAGACCTCTTCACCTTCTTTCAAACTGATCGAATTTACAATGGCTTTGCCTTGCACGCATTTGAGCCCGGCCTCAATGACTTCAAAGTCAGAACTGTCGATCATAATCGGAACACGTGAAATATCGGGTTCTGCAGCGATCAAATTCAAAAACTTGGTCATCTCGGCCTTTGAATCCAACAACCCTTCATCTAAGTTCACATCAATAATATTGGCACCGCCCTCCACCTGGTCGCGTGCCACCTCCAATGCGGCTTGATAATCTTTGTCTTTAATCAATCTTGCAAATCGCTTAGACCCTGTAACATTGGTGCGTTCACCTACCATAGTGAAATTGGAGTCTGGATAAATAATCATTGGCTCCAAACCACTATAACGCGACAAATCGGGTCGTTTGGGCGACTTGCGGGGTGCTTTGCCCTCTACAGCCTCTGCAATCGCCAGAATATGGTCTGGCGTGGTGCCACAACAGCCCCCCACCATATTCAACCACCCTTGCTCAGCAAAATCACCTAAAACACCTGCCATATGCTTGGGGGTATCATCGTATTCACCAAACTCATTGGGCAACCCCGCATTGGGGTAACAACTCGTCAATGCCGAAGAAAAGTGAGACAAAGTCTCTATATAAGGGCGCATATCGCCAGCACCCAAGGCACAATTAATCCCCACACTCAGCGGGTTCATATGTGCAATAGACAACCAGAAAGCTTCAATGGTTTGCCCAGACAACGTGCGCCCGCTTTGGTCGGTAATCGTGCCAGAAATCATCAAAGGCACACGCACCTTATGTTCGCTGAAATATTTATCAATTGCAAACAACGCTGCTTTGCCGGTGAGGGTATCAAATATTGTCTCGGTGAGCAACAGGTCTACGCCACCATCCATCAATCCGCGAACTTGCTCGTAATAGGAAGCCACCACTTGATCAAAGGTGTGGGTGCGAAACCCAGGGTCATTCACATCGGGTGACAAAGACAATGCTGCACTTGTGGGCCCAATGGCACCCGCAACGAATCGAGGTTTATCAGGTGTTTTGGCCGAAAACCCATCTACGGCCCGTCGCGCAACTTGTGCAGCAGCCAAATTGAGATCATAAATGCAGTCTTGCAATTGATAATCGGCCATTGAAATAGACGTGGTATTAAATGTATTCGTCTCAATGATATCGGACCCAGCGGCCAAAAACTGGCTGTGTACCTCTTCTATCAAATGCGGCTGCGTCAAAGACAACAGGTCATTGCAGCCTTTCAGATCAACAGAATGACTGCGAAACGCACTGCCCCGAAAGATGGATTCGTCCAACTCATATGCCTGAATCATTGTGCCCATTGCGCCATCGAGCAATAAAATGCGATTGGCCAATGCGTCTTCTAACGTTTGTTTTTGCACATTCATAAATAGATTCCCTGCGAAAAGCATGTCTATAGAATAGGTGAAAGATGTTAAAAATTAGGCCAATTGCCCCATTCACGCAATCAAGACATCGTTGAATCTGCTGACGGAAGGGTTCACACAGCATACAAAAAAGCCATCCTCATCTTCTCGGACGGCTTTTTTGTTTAAATCGCTAAATGGACTGTAATAAGAACATCAACCCATTTTGGTGGATAGGGAGAAATGGCAGTGTCCATGATCAACTATTCATTGTCCCTTGCATTTTTATCACCCTTGCATTTCTTCTCGTTTTTTGGCTTCCCGCCGTTTCGAAAAGGCTTTCTTCAGGTTTTCATCCACATATTTGCCCTTCGTTTCTTCCCGTCGATTCTTGATCGAATCTTGAACGGAAGCCAGCTTATTTTTCTCTTCATCGGGCCGCGAGTCATCTTTCATCCGCTGCCCCAAGGCCACCATCATCTTACGATAGGTATTGTGATCTTCTGGGTTGGGGTGCAACGTAAACGGTGGCACAAATTTGATACCCGGAAACTTCTTGCGCCGAGCGGGATTGTTCTCTTGCATCAAATCCCGTGGGAATATCTGGAACAACAAACGCAATTTGCCCGGTTCGGCATCGGTCATTTGCCCCAAAGTGAGTGGGAGCCATATTTCCACTTCTTTCCCTATTTTGGCGGCACACGTGCGCATCAACAATTCTTTGATCTCATCGGCGACCTCAAACTTGAGCAAAAAACCCAGTGCCGTATTGATCTTTTGCAAATTATCATTGGGTTTTCGGAGCACAGAAGGTGCTAAAAAATCGTGATCAATATCGGTCAACGGGTTGATCGTGACAAACATCGAAATTTCATCCACACCAAATTCAATCAATGTAACGGGCGAAATAACCTTCTTTTCCTCTATCTTTTCAATGTACTTCTCCAAAACATCTGGAATACCCTCAAAATAACCATTTCCACCGCGTTTGGCCCACACACCCCCACCGCCCAAAATATGAAGCTCAGGTGAAAACACATACGGGGCAATCTGATCTGCAGTAAAGGATTCAGGTGGATTGGGGAATACCGTCAATTGATCCACACGCAACTGCAAAACCTCTTCCCCTTTGTTTACACCCGCTTCACCATATTTCTTTTCGGTGGCATCTCGTGACCCCACCCACGGTTTGCTGGGATCATCAAGGTTGGGGATAAAAAGGGCGGTTTGAACATAGGTGGCTTTGGCAGTAAAAAAGAGCGTGCTGCCATCGGCTTCGGGCAATGCCATACTATAACTAAACTCAATAGCCTCACCCGGATCTAAAGGATTATCTGCCGGGACAAAGTTGCCACCTTTGGTCGATTTAGGAAACGTCATCACCAGAACGGGTTTGGGACCACTTTTAAACTTGTACATACTATATGTATGAATCTGCGCATCTCCACGCCCACTGACCAACGACGCGGCTTTGAGCTTAATGCGACTCACCTGCGCAGTGACGCTCTCTTCTCGCACACCCTTTAATAAACTGTTCAAAATTTCGGGCTTAGAAACCACCTGTATGCGGGTGAAATTGGGCTTTGAGCTTGGGGCAGCTGTTTTTGCAACTTCCTTCTTTTTGCCCCCAAAAAGATTCAGCATAATTGACACCTCATAGGAATTTCTAGCTTTTTAGTGTAATAACACAAGGTTAAGGAGTAAGGCACACAGTGTCAAGCGAAATAAGCCCTTTTAGACCGACTGGTACGCGCAACCAAATACCCCTAGATATCTGCGCCATAAGTGCCAAAACCCACTCGTGAAAACAAGAACTAAAAAAGAATAGCTGAAAGACCACCCAACAGCACCAAGGCCAATGCCACCCACCGAAACAAGCGTGCATCAACCAAAGACCGAAGCCAAGTGCCCAAGAGAAACCCCACCACCAGTCCCGGAAATGCAGCACCGGCAAATTGCACAGTGGTGGTATTAACCAAATCCATATGCCAATGAAAAGGCAAGCTCAAAAGCGACTGGCATGTAAAATAGGCCATGAGAGTCGCACGAAAGTTTGCATATGGCCACCCCTGTTTGAGCCCAAGCAACACCAGCGGTGGCCCAGACACCCCAGTGCTCGTCGCTAAAGCCCCAGAGACAAACCCAGTTCCGATGCGCGCAAGTAGATCGCGCTTAAAAGGATTGCCTGGGCGCAATTGCAACAATAAGACCATAAGAACCATCATCGCGCCAATACCTGTACGCATGGTTTCTGCATCGGCCTGGCCTAAGATATATGCACCAAATGGCAGGGCAAAAAATGCACTGCCAAGAAAAGTCCCCAAAAGTCGCAGATCAATCAGATACCGCAGTTGAACCACCTGCGCCAAACCCAGCGGAATGTATGACATCAATACCCCAGGGACAACAACTTGGGGTGGATAAACCAAAATCAATGCAGGCACTGCCAAAAGATTGAATCCAAATCCCGTAATCCCTTGTAGGGTTGCGGCAAACATGATTACACCACTGATTAACAACACCGTTTCCAACGAAAATTCCGCCACCCAATCTCCTTTACAGTCAGGAATGCAGGAAGAACATATTGGCTTTTGCCTTCTTCCTGCTCTCTTCTAGCCTCTATCTTCTTACCACGCAAATGGGCGAGACAAGGTCACAACCCTTTCAGCTGGTTCAAACCATCCTTGAGGTGCATAATCGCTGGTATGCATATAACATTTCACACACAACTCTGCGCTGCCGGGTGTAAAGGTCAAATGCCGGCTCATCGCAATTGTGGTTCTGCCCGCATGATATTTACTCATCGACGCACAATTGATAAACGTTGTGCCGCCCCACTTCTTCTCTATGTGCGAGCGCCCGCCCCGTATATCGTCTGGGTGGGTATGTGTATGCCCGCCAAACCACAGATCCACAGCCCCAGAGTTGGATTCCAAAAAGGATTCAAACTTTCCTGTATCTCTTTCTCCTTCAACCCAATAGAGATATGATGCACCAATAGGAGCACCGTCTTCAAAGCGTCCGTGATATTGGCCTTCCATACCTTCCCAATCGCCCGAACCGACCGTTGTTTCCTTTAACATATGATGATGTGCCGTAATCACGATTTTATCACGATTTGCGAGCACTTGTGTTTTCCACCACTCAAATGTCTCCAATGAAACGGCCCCTGCCGGATATCCACCCCGTTCACCGCGCCCCACTGGCGGGCCACCATCGTTGCGATCTCCCATACACAAAAACACCATATTCCCCACCTCAAACTTATACCGTGCCCAATTGCCCTCAATCGAATACGGGCGTTTGCTGGCATCTATCCCCGAAAACTGCGTGTTCTTACCCATGGGATCAACCCACTTTTGAAACCACCACTGCGTAGGTTCATTGGGCCCGCTGGCATCATGATTGCCCACAATATTGTAAAAGTGTTCGCGCGGATGCTTGGTCGACACACTGTATTGGGCAATGACTTCTTCACCTTCTTCATCATCAGGTGGTGTTTGTGACCCAGACAAATCGCCCACATCAAACATAATGTCCCACTCAAAAGAAGGGCCCCCTTCGTCACCCCCATTTTCGGATAACAAAATGGCCTCGGCTAGACTTTTACGGCCATTGCGTAAGTCTGTGCCAACATGGGCGTCACCGCCCAACCACAGTTTAAATTCTCCCACAAAAACCCCTATCTGCTGTGTTGCAATGAATTACGGCCTTATGGTGATGTTTAGAGATAGGGGTCAGAGATCGGGTTTGCCAGCCAAGTTCAGCGTTGCGTGATTGTTCCGATTTAGCACCCCCTCAATATTGAGCCCCAACAAGGCCGTGAGAGGCTCTAACACAGTTTCTTTACCTACCATTTCACGGAAGATCGAATCTCGTTCTAAAAGGCGTGATAGACGCACCACACGACCTTCTGCATTGCGTACCACTACGGTCTAATGGATCCAAGCCACATCAAACCGTGCATAAACCAATCGTTCATAGGGTCCTTCATCGCCACGGCCATCCCTACGTCCTTCGCAAAAGGCCAACAGTGTATCTTTCGTCGCCTTCACCAATGCAGGAATACGATAGGTGCGATAACTTCCTTCACCACTTGCCCAAATCACATTTTCTTTTAACACGGCCACGAAACACTCCCAACACTTTATATTATCCCCACAAAACACGCTCTAACAATAGATTGCCGACATTCACCCCAATAAGTCCGAATGATACCTCTAGGCCACGCCTACCCAGCCTGACAAAGCATATCCCCACAAATCCCATTCAAGCAACCTTGCCCAGTTTCTCTCCTGCCAATGATCTACCTTTGCACTTTAAACTGAAACGCGGGACACTTGACAACAACGCCTACTCCGCTTACTCTTAGCACTTTCTAACCTCATTACAGGAACCCCATGAACGCCCTCATTCGCAATCCGCTCATCCTCCCCGTCTATGTTCCAACATTCCTGCTGTCTTTTTGCAGGGGACTCATCATCCCCATTTTGCCATTTTATGCCAAATCTTTCGACATCTCTTATACGCTCGTGGGCGTTATTTTGGCAGCCGAAGGCATTGGCAGCATTTTGGGTGCCTTGCCCACCAGTATTGTCATTAACAAATTAGGCCGTAAAAATGCCATGATTTTGGGTGTGCTCATGGTCGCTTTTTCTGTCGCAGGGCTGTTCTTTGCACCTTCTGTTATTGTGGTGTTACTCCTACGCCTCATTTCTGGCGTAGGCGGATCGATTTGGAACATCTCCCGCCATGCCTACCTCACCGATGTGACATCCCCAAACCAACGCGGCAGAGCGCTCTCTATTTTTGGCGGTGTAAACCGTATTGGCACGTTTGCCGGCCCTGCAGTGGGTGGCATTCTGGCCGCCGCGTTCACTTTGCGCACCCCATTTTTGGCGTTTGGGGCCATTGCCATAATAACAGCCATTGTGGCAGCCTTTACAGTTGAACGGCGCGACACACCCGTCGTCATATCCTCAAAAGGCCACATCCACCACATCGCAGGCATATTCCACGCACATTACCGCATTCTCTGCACAGCAGGCGTAGGTCAGCTCTTCGCGCAAACCATTCGCAATGGCCGCTATGTGTTTATCCCTTTGTTTGGCGCAGATGTGCTTGGGCTTGATGTAGATGATGTTGCCTATATTATGAGCTTCTCAGGTTTTATCGACATGCTCGTGTTCCCTGTTGCCGGCGTTATCATGGATCGCTTCGGCCGCAAGTTTGCAATGATTCCTTGTTTTGCCATTCAAGCCATTGGCATGGCCTGTATTCCATTCACAGGCAATTATTACGAACTCCTTGGAGTCACTTGCCTCATTGGGTTTGGCAATGGCATTGGCTCGGGCACCATGATGACACTGGGCGCCGATCTTGCGCCCAAAGAAAATGTGGGTGAATTCTTAAGCTTCTGGAGACTCATTGGCGATGGGGGGCAAATGGGCGCACCCATGATTGTGGGGAGAATCGCCGACATGGTTGGTTTATCTCCGGCAGCCTTTGTGATCGCAGGTATTGGCCTTGCAGCTTCAGGCATATTCCTCTTCTTTGTACCCGAAACCCTCCAAAAACCTCCCCCCCAGCCAACCCCCTCGCAGAACAAACACCCAACCTGAACCATCACCAGCCTTTCCAAGAAACCCATTATCAATTATCCATTGCCGCTAAAAACGCCACGGCATCAGGGAAATTGGCTTCTAAGTGCGCCACAACCTCATCTATTGGCGCGTGACACCCCAACGAAGCAAATGGGAAATCTCCGGTATCTCTTAGCAGTTGTCCATTGCGCTCATGAAACCGTCCAGCACGGTCCATAAACTGGCCCCAGTGCCCCATGCCAAACCCAGACCGCAAACTGGGGCGGGCACTGTCGTGCCAATTTTTAGGAAACATTTCCTGAAAGGGTGCAATAGAATTCATCCAGCTGCCGCATCGCACAGTTATGACTTCGGGCCGTCTCTCTTGTGTATCTCGTAATAATTTCAATAACATAGCCACAAAATTGACCCGTTTCTCACTCAACGGAGATTCGGGTTGATAAACATTGGCAATATGAATAGCGACATAATCATCCCCATCATCAAATGTCCAACATTCATACGGACGCACTGTTTTTGGCGGTGACGGATCGGCTTTTTTGGGGCGATATCCTTTTTGCACGCGGGGCCACAGATAAGCTAACCCCTCACTTTCCAATTGTTCAGTATCTTTAGAATCTGGATAGCCGTCATAAATAGCCTCCAACCCCACCAGAAATTCATCCCACTTAGCGTCTACATGCCCTCGCGCAGGTATCTGGTTTCCACCTTCATAAAAATCGGTATTGCGATAAATATTCACACGCCCATTTACCGCATCTTTAAAATCAGCCCCTTCGATATCCATTAACTGCCGCACATACCACAAACTCAGGTTCAAAAAATGGGTGGCATAATGAATGCGAATCTCATCTTGATTCATTGCTTCTCCTCCAAATAGCTACCGTAAAAGAGTGTTGGCGCGCCAAAATACCACATCCCTTAATAATATCAAAGTACAAAGAAAAAACGGCGTGGTGAAGCATCACGCCGTTTGGAAGAAAACTGCCGGCCAAGTTATTGCAACAGCGTTAGAGCACTTTGCGGAAGCACATTGGCTTGCGCCAAGATCGAGGTACCCGACTGTACCAATATTTGTGCTGTCGTAAAGCCCGAAACTTCTTCGGCAATATCTGCATCCCGAATAGACGATTCGGAAGCCTGGTTGTTTTCGATTGAATTCTCTGCATTTCTAAGGCTAAAACCCAATCGATTTTGATAAGCACCTAAATCGCCACGTGTTTGCGACACATTGCCAATGGCCAAATCAATCGCCGAAATAGCCGTTTGAGCCGACGGCAAAGAAGACAGAGACAAACCACCCGTATTCAAAAACGCACCAGACGAACGCATATCTCGAATATTGACTTCGATACGATCTGATGCCTTGTTATCTGCCCCTACTTGGAACGTACCACCCGTTCCAGAATTAATAACCAAGGTCGTGGCATTCAAATCACCATCTCGATAACCATCGGTGGCAGGGTTAACACCCTCGGCAACCTTTTGACCCGACAAAGTCAGCTGAATGCCCAATCGGTCGAAGTTGGCCACAATCGCACTACTTGTAGCCACCACACCGCTTCCAGCACCATCGATATCCAAGGCAGACCCAATATCAATTGTTTGGGTTGCCACACCATTACCTAAGGTGATCTGGTTATCGTTTGTCCCACTATCAATAAACACATAGTTACCAGATTGCGCGCCCGACACTTGAACATTAGCGACACCCGTCGTGGCTGAGGCCAGTGCTGTCGATGTAGCCGCATTGGTATCTAAATTGTTTCCATAGCCCGATAACAGTGTTGAATTGTTATACGATGTTACGGCTGCAATGCGATCAATCTCATTGTTGAGTTGCACAAACTCTGCATTGATCGCTTCGCGGTTGCCATCATTTACCGTTGAAGAAGCTGACTGAACCGCCAACTCGCGCATCCGAATCAGCATCGCGCTCACTTCGTTGAGGGCGCCTTCTGCTGTTTGAATCAGGTTGACGGCGTGTTCTGTATTACGAGCACCCTGACGCAAACCGCTGAGTTCGCCCCGAAAGCCTTCTGAAACACTCAACCCCGCTGCATCGTCTGCCGCACGGTTGATTCGCAACCCACTCGATAAACGCTCGATGCGCATCTTCAAGTTGTTGTTGTTAATGTGCCCAATGCGCTGCACATTTAGACTCTGGATATTATTATTTATCCTATAGTGGCACCTTAAACCTCCTTGTTCAACTCACTTGGCTTCCTTGCCAATAAAGTTTAGGATTGGGATTTATCCCTAAACCTGACACTACTTTGTGTGTTTATGTATTCAATTACAAATTGTTTTTAAACGACTTACACTGATATTATCATCATCTTTTCAAAGTGCTTTAGCCTTTTTTATGGCGCGATAATTCAGGAGATACATGAACCAACTTGATTTTGCTTGGCGTTTATCTTAAGTTTCTGTACCGATTTGACCCAAGGAGGAATGGATATGGCCGACGATACGCCCGATGAAAATGATGTTGAAGCCGAAATGATGCGCATGATGCAGGAAGAACTATCAGGCGACGATACAGAATCGGAGGAAGATGATGCCCTGGCCGAAATGGCTGCAGCGATGGCCGGCGGAGATGATGGTGGCAATATTGATGAAATGCTTGAACAAGAAATGCTCAAAGCCATGCAATCCGACACCGGCGATGCATCAGGCGGCGGGTTAGGCTCGCTACCCGCTTTTGGAGGGGCAGCTGCCGCGGCTGAAACATCCGAAGGCATTGAGCGGCTTGCCGATATAGACGTGAATGTGACCGTCGAACTTGGAGGCGCCTCTGTTGAGATCAAAGACATTATGCAATGGACCAGCGAGTCCATTGTTGAGCTCGAGGCACAAGAAAGTGACCTTGTTGATATCTTGGTCAATGGCCAATTATTCGCTCGCGGAGAGGTCGTTGTTGTGGCCGATACGTTTGGCGTGCGGATTTTAGAGCTTGTCAACCCATCAATAGAACCTTCTTTTAGGCATGGATAAACGACCATAAATAACATAAAAAGGCGGTACGATCTTCAATCGTACCGCCTTTTTTAAAGCCAAAATTGTATCTGGTGCCTTATTCGCTTTTGTAACCTGGTAAAGCTTGCATAATATATTTGCTGAAATAAATGTCGACCACCTGGCCCTCATACAAGAGTTCGTTGATACGCGTTTTCAGTCGGGTTTTAACAATATCGCGGCCATCTCTATGAGACAGTTCAGCTGGGGTTGCATGGCTCAATTCGTAAAGAACTGCATCTTTCACCTGATCTATTTTGGCATCATCTTCAATCTCGCCTTTTGCATCATCAGGTGCCACGGCCAAAGTCACCTCGGCGGTTAATAACAACCGCATATGTTCAGATCGCGGATTGGCAACAAACTGGCCCAAATCAATACTGTCTTCTGGCTCGTTGCTGTCAGGAATAACCCTCGGGCGCTCACCATTTTCACCCCCACTCCCCAAACCACCCTTTTGGAACAAATATCGTTCAATGCCCATGTAGACCCCAACAGCCTGCATCGCAAGAATGATCAATACAATAGGCAAGTACCGCAACAAACTGGGCTGTTTGATAGGTCCAACCGGTGTTGCCGGCCCGGGCGTGCCTTCTTCCTGATCTTCTTCTTCGGCCATAGATCTATATGATCGCTTTCTGAAATTAATCTACCAGAACAACCAACATCTGGCCCAAACGACAAGCTATTCAGTACCCTCATCTAGGTCAACACGATGCCGTGTTGGACGGCGGGAAGCCTGCTGCTGTCGATATTGACCGAGTTCTTGCTCCAAACCTTTTTCGGTCTTTTCCAATGTGTCAGATTCTGCTTTTAAGTCGACCAACTGTTCGGTCACTTCTTGGGCACGCTTTTCAAACTCTTCGGCTTGTAAAATGACATCTTGTTGACTGGTTTGCGTGGCGTCAATTTGGGCTTCTATCTTGTCGACCTGGCGGTGGTAGACCAGATAAATTTGAACTGACCAAGTTAAAAATGCAATGATTAAGACGAAATATATCCACTCCAAAACAGCTCTCCCAATAGATATTTAAGCCGACACCTTTTTTGTGGCAATTGGAATACGCACCAAAAATGTAGCCCCAATGCCGGGCCGATTCTGCAATTCGATCTCTCCAGTATGGGCATTAACAATACGTTGACAAATGGCCAGCCCCAGTCCTGTACCTTTTTCTGTGGCTTTTGTGGTATAAAACGCCTTAAAAATCTCGGCTTCCTGATCGACAGGAACGCCTCCCCCCGTATCGGTAACCTCCACTTCTACCCAGCGCTTACTTACAGTGCCTACTTCGCGAGTTCGCAGCGTCAATTCCCCACCTTGCTGGTGTTGCATAACCTGAGCAGCATTCTGAATCAAGTTCATAAACACCTGCTCCAACCGATTGGCATTTCCCAATACACGTGGCAAGTCGGTTTGCGTCTCGCGGTTGAGCTGAATATGAAATTTGCTCAAAAGCCGCTCGGTGAGCATCAATGCTTCGTCCAGCACGTGATGAATCTCTATTTCGCCAAACGAATCGGCATCGCCCCGAGCGTAGTTTTGAATACTACTGACCAGATCGGAGATGCGCTCTGTTTGGCGCACGATGATATGGGAAGCGTCCTGAACCCCAGAAATCTCAGGGAACTTGACCCCCAAAATTTCAGCATTACCCATAATAACAGCCAGTGGGTTCTGGATATCATGCGCAACAGTGCCCGCCAATAACCCCAAGATCGACAATTTCTCGGTCAACAACACCTGATCGTAGGCTTCTGAAAGCTTGTGATTGGTTGCTCGTAATTCGTCAACCAAAAGGGCATTTTCCAAAGCAATAGCCACACCAGCGGCCATGGCTTGTAACAAGGCTTCATCTTCTGCATCAAATTGACCAGACCGTTTGTTAAGAACAGCAAAAGCACCAATCACCTGCCCCAAACGGCCACGCAACGGACAACACAACATAGAAATTGTGGTATACCCATGTTTTTGGTCCCAAGTGGGATCAAACTGGGGCATCTCATAGGCATTGACGACATTTACTATTTCACCCGAAGAGATGACAAGCCCAGCAATGCCTCTATTAGAAGGCATCCGGATTTCATCTATTCCTTGCGCTACCCGTGTCCATAGCTCATCTTTAACCCGATCAACCACATAAACACTACACCGATCAGCATCCATAACCTTTACAGCTGCCTCAGCTATGAGTGCCAATAGCTTATCTAAATCTAATTCTCGGGCCAATTCCCGATTCATATTCAACAGCGTTTCTAATTTCTCCAAACGCTGTTGGATAGGCAATTGTTGATCCATATATCCACCCACTCAAACCAAATGATGCCCGCCAATGAAACCACGTATATCTGTTATAATTCCAGTATTTAACGAGCAAGATGCCATTGAAAAAGTCATAGGCGATATTCCGAACGGACTTATTACTGAAATTTTGGTTGTTGACAACGGATCTACAGATCAAACGGCACGCTTGGCAGCCAAAATGGGGGCCAAAGTTATCAGGGAAGATCGCAAAGGCTACGGATGGGCGTGTTTGGCAGGGATGGCTGCTGTCGACAATCCTGACATTGTCGTTTTTCTTGATGGTGACTACAGCGATCACCCCAATGAAATGTCTGACCTAGTTGCCCCAATTTTAGACAACCGAGCCCATTTGGTAATAGGGTCACGCGTTTTGGGAAACCGTGAACCGGGAGCGCTCTTGCCACAAGCCCGTTTTGGAAACTGGCTGGCCACGCGCCTCATTCGCTGGTTTTATGGGGTTTCACACACCGACCTGGGACCTTTTCGTGCCATTGCCTATCCTGCATTGTTGCACATTGATATGCAAGACAAGACTTTTGGCTGGACCGTTGAGATGCAAGTCAAAGCAGCAAAACTGGGGATGAAAGCTGAAGAAATACCCGTGAGCTATCGCCGACGTATTGGCGTTTCTAAAATAACGGGCACGGTAAGCGGAACCATTAAAGCGGGGTGGAAAATCTTATACACCATCTTTAAATACACGATAATAAGGGTAAAATAACACGTGCTCACCAACCCATATCCTAGGCGTTATTTTTGAGACTGCAACATAAAGCGAATGGTTTTTGCAAATGCTTCAGCACCTTGCTTGCTGATTTGAAATTTCTCTTGGCGCCGCACAATTTCACGCAAGGCCAACATACACCGCACCTTGGGTGAACCGTTTACCTGCACGGCCTCTACCATCACCCGCCCAGGTTTGAGCGCTGGTACAACAACGGTTGGTCGCATCGGCAGAGGTGCAGGACGCTCATCTTCTTCGGGCCACCAACGGATAAAGAAATAAAGCGTAAAAGAAACCAAAAAAATCGACATGAACATCGAACCAACAGGCAGCAAACCAAAATAAAAAGCCACCCCCCCCAAAGCGCCCATTGCCAAACCCAACATCAAAATCCAACGCGACAGATTATGCGCCACAACCTGCATAGGCCCGGCCATATCGTTGATCTGTTTTCTTTTGTCGTTAAGCGGCTTCTCCATCCTTGTGTACCCCATCCATCAATTGTTCTAAACGGCGAACGGCGGCAATGGTGCGTTCTTGTTCACTATCTTGAGTCGCGCGGTGCTTCAATAAACGATCTGCAATGTCTAAAGCAGCCATTATCGCGATTTTTGCAGTATCTCCGATGTTCATCTCGCCTGCAATCTTTTTCATCTTCAGATCGACATACCCGGAAATTTCTTGCGCATAAGCATCTGATTCACTGCTTTTGAGTACATACTCTTGACCAAAAATGACCACGCGCGTGGTCTGTATATCAGAATCGTCCATTCTCTGCATAACTTAACCCACAAAGAGAAGTGAAATGTAACGGAGCACACAAGGTTAAACCTTAATGCTGTGGGGCAATGCTCAGCGCCATCTCTTCTCTGTTAAATAAAATTAAGGAGTGTGCTTAAATCTAAGTAGATTCGCTTTGGATTGTCAAGCATCATAAATTTTAATAAAAAATTCAAGAAACGATAGACGCCCGCCGATAAGTAGAGAGAGGGGGAGTTTTTTTTATTTAAACAGATTTCCACTTCGCCATTTGGCCGGCAATGTTTAACTCCCTCTCTTTACGCCGGTTTCTCATTTCAAGGTGGTCTCCATGCCCAGTCGCGTGACATCGACGACATCTGCCATCCCAAGCACCACCCCCCCAAAAAGTTCAACGACTCAGACTTCACAACAGTCTACCCCTCAAGATATTGTTGACTTATCTGTAAATGGCGCCCCTAACTCTGGAACATCTGGCCTAACCACATATCAAAGTTATGGCCCGACAACCGTGAGAGATCAATTCAAATTCGATATTGAAAACGGGCGATTTGGCAATAACGGGCGTTATACCCCTTTGCATTCTCAGTTTGAATCTGTAGCCAGGTCGACCTATTACTCACGGGCCGGCATTGAAGGACAAGTCAATGCCTTTTCAGGTCAAAACAGTGCGCAATCGGCATTGTTTACTTTGGGTTACCAAGAATCATCCCCCAACAACACCCGTGCCTCAACCCACATGGATGCACGGACACAACAAAATCGACGCATAGACAGAAACTTAGATTTACTTCGTATGCTTTAAGACAGAAAAAAAAAATTTACATCTTTCTTTTCATCGCTTTAAAAGTGCCCAAAATAAAAGGCCGAAGCAGTTTGCTTCGGCCTTTTATTTTTTTGCTTGAAATATCTCACTACGACTTAGCCATTGGATCGGCTCGAACCACACCATCTGTAGCAGGCACCTCCAACTCTACAATCCATCCGTGCACTATTTGGCCTCTTACCTTAAACTCCCGCCGCTCTTTACGCAGCAACTTTGCATCTTTAGATACCCGCTCCAAGGCTCGGCAATCGCTGTCATCTACACAAAAATAACGTTGCACCCGCCCTTCGGGAATGCCACCTAAACGATCTATTGTTTTGGGTGTTTCTGCCATTATTTTTCTCATTGATAAAGATTGTGTGCAAAAACATATTCGGCAACCGCATCGGGAACCCAGTAGCGAATAGGAGAACCTATCTGCACCCGCTTGCGAATTTCTGTCGAAGAAATTTCTAACAGCGGTGTTTTCACAAATTGCATTTTTGCTTTTAAGACCGGATCAATGCGATTGCGATCAAAACCGGGGCGCTCAGCCACCAGCACTTGGGCCAAATCCAAAACAGCCTCAGGATTGTACCAAGACCGCATATCTACAGCATTATCGGCCCCAATGATTAAAAAGAGGTCTACCCCAGGACCCAGTTCCTTACGCAAGGCGTGCAAAGTTTCGACAGTATAAGACTTACCAGAACGTTCTAACTCAAAAAAACTCACTTCAAATTTCTCAGAACCTTGAAGAGCCAAGCGGACCATTTCGGCACGATCTTGTGATGAAGCTAAGCCTTCGTATTGCTTATGCGGTGGAATACCAGATGGCATAAAAACCATATGATCGAGTTGACATTGTAAAAACACCTCTTGCCCAACTAAGAGATGCCCCATGTGAATGGGGTCGAATGTACCCCCAAAAATTCCTACGCGCCCGGTCATGATATGGTTTACTTTTTTTGCAAATCTTTTTGAACCTTCATGGTCAAATCGATCACCTTCTTCTTGAGCTTGGTTGTCAAATCTTGTCCCGCTAAGAGCGTAAGATCATTCAGAGCACCTTGCAGGTCTTGCATTTTAATTTTGACGCGTACCGCAACAAACCGTGCCTCCAATGCCGCTTCGGTACCTTCAAATTTCTCAACAATGTCTTCAGCATAAAGCTTGGCAGATGTCACATACCCCCACTTCAAATAGTTATGCGCAATTTCAACATCTTTGAGTGCCAATCTGTTTCGCAAATCTAAAATGCGCCCTTCGGCGTCTTTTACCAAATCACCGTTTGGATAATCTTCTATAAACCGAGTAAACTCTTGAATGGCTTTCTTTGTTTCTTCTTGGTCATGGTGAATGTCACGGGCTTGCTGGAAATACGATTCCCCAATTTGAAACCGAGCTGCGGGCGCGTGAGGGCTCACTGGATATTCATTTAGCAAGCGTTCAAATTCAAAAATAGCCACCAAATACTCTTCACGACATTGGGCGGCCTGCCCAAGCCCAAACTGCGCGTCATCCGTCAAATGAGATCCCGGATAATCCATCAACATGTTGCGAAAAAGCAACTCTGCAGGATAACATTTCCCATCCTTTAAGGCCTTTTGCCCGTTTTCATAATACGCTTCAGGACTTTCGCGTCGATACTTGTTTTGGGCACATCCAGCAAAAGCCACCAGCGCCACAACCCCCACAATAAAAAATCGTTTCATAACCCTCACAATCGCCAAATTTACCTATGGGCCAGCATTTTGAGCCGCACGAATTCGGCGAATATATGCCTCCGCCCTCCCAATGTATTCACTTTCAGGATAATCAATTTTCAGCCGATTAAATTCGACCAAAGCACTGTCTAAGTTGCCCAATTGATGATAGGACTGCCCCAACATAAACTGTGCATCATCATCCTTTTCTGTCTTGTCATACTGAAAAACACTATGAAATGCATCTAATGCAGACTGATAATGCTTTTGGCCGTACTCACATTCTCCAACCCAATATTGTGAATTATCTGCCAAGCTGCTGGTTGGGTATTCTTGGATAAGGCGCTCGAACTTTTCTTGTGCAACCACATATTGCCGATCATAATAGGCACCCAAGCCCTGTTCATACAATCGCTCAAGGCTCATCGTGGGAATCATCGGTTCAGATGAAACCCTGGGAGGAGCTACTTTGGGGCCATTTTGAACCTGCATACTCAGCGCTTCTAATTGTTCCGCCAAAGCCATAACCCGCGTGGCCAAATCGCCTTGCGAGGTTTCAAACCCCGTAAAACGGTTGACCAATTCAGCTTCAATCCGCCCAACGCGTTCTTCTAAATCCCGAATCCGTTGCTCCAAAAGCGGCATCGTTTCGGCGGCCGCATTGCGCATCACCTCTTCTTTGGGGGCTTCACCAAATTCTTCATACCGCGTTGTTGCGCATCCAACACCTAACATGACCCACAACAGACATCTGCAAATTGTATAAAATCGTGTCACACGTCCCCCTCGTTCATAAACGATACAGCAACAGGATTGTTCCACTGAGCCATTTGACTGTGGTGAAATTTGCTTCTGTCGCAAGGGGAAATCGCGACCAAACGCAGTACAACACCCTAAAAGAGCAATGGCTTACCCAAAATAAGCAAAGCACACAAACAAGTCAAGAACCGTCACTTAAAGAGCTGCCCTCTTGACCTAAAGATATCTAAGGACTACCTTTCACATATGAATTCAGACCTCAAAAAACAGGTACAAAAAGGCTATTCCCGAGCTTGGGTCGTCGACAAATATGCCATTGTGGGATTGTGGCCTTCAGAAGATGAACTGTTCCAGAATTTTTGGGCCCCTGGGGGGCGCATCTTAGATATTGGCTGTGGTGCCGGTCGCACCACGCTGCCCCTTGCCCAACAAAAATATTGGGTCATTGGAGCAGATCTATCCCACCCCATGGTACGGCGTGCCCGAGATCAAGCCCGGTATTGGCGCCTACCCATTAACTGGTCTGTATTGGACGCCACAGACTTGCCATTTGCAAACGACACGTTTGAAGGCGTGCTCTTTTCTTATAATGGTATCGAACTTGTTCCCGGCGGCAAAGCGGGCAAAAAGCGCGTGCTGAGTGAGGTTTGGCGCATTTTAAAACCCGGTGGACATTTTATTTTCACCACGCACGCGTTGGAAGCACTAAACCAATTTGCACTCTTACGGCTTGGAAGACTGCTTTCTTTTTTGGTAGCCAAAACCTTGCATCGGGCACCACCTGAACAAGAAATCGGTGAAGTAATCAACGACCCCAACCGCAATCTAGAAGTATATTATATGCAGATCATTTCGCCCCGGACCTATCGCAAGATGCTTATTGAAACGGGTTTTGAAGTGGCCTATTACAACAGTCGGCAACGTATCGATCGACAAAAAGCGCCCAGTAGAATGGCTGACTTCGACCCAGATTTCAAATTTTACGTCGCCCGAAAGCCCGATACAAATCCCGAAACAGTTGATCTCCCTTCTGTTCCTATTCCAGATCCCTGACCCTTAAGGCCTGTTATGCCCAACGTACTTGTCATTGGCAGTTCCAACACCGATTTGGTTATAAGTACCTCACGACTCCCATTGCCCGGGGAGACCTTACTGGGCGGCACTTTTTTTACCGCACCTGGCGGCAAAGGTGCCAACCAGGCTGTTGCAGCAGCCCGTGCAGGTGCCTATGTCACCTTCATTACAAGAGTTGGCCAAGATGACTTTGGGCAGCAGGCCTTAGAACTGTTTGCCAAAGAAAACATCCATACCGACCACATCATCATGGACCCAGACCGTCCCTCTGGGGTTGCATTCATATTGGTTGATGATGCAGGAGAGAACAGTATCGTGGTGGCATCCGGTGCCAATGCCGCACTCACACCCGCCCAAATCAACCAAGCAGAAGCCGCCTTCCAGCAAGCAGATGTTTGTTTGCTCCAACTGGAAACACCCATAGAAACCGTTACTCGCGCCGCACATTTGGCCACCCACTACAAAAAACCTGTTATTCTCAATCCGGCACCAGCAACCCAACTGCCACAAGAACTATGGCCCCATCTATACCTCATCACCCCAAACGAAAACGAAACCGAAATGCTCACAGGTATCGCCCCCAATACCACTAAAAATGCTCAAAAAGCAGCACAGGTACTCTTAGGCCGAGGGGTCCAAAACGTCATTATCACATTGGGCGCACAAGGTGCGCTCATTGTAACCCCCGACCAAACAGATCTTATCTCTGCCCCCCAAGTCACTGCAACAGACACAACTGCCGCTGGCGATGCATTTAATGGTGCACTTGCCTATGCACTTGCATCTGGCCACACGCTCACAGATGCCACACAGTTTGCCTGTGCAGCAGGGGCGCTAACGGTCACCAAACCAGGCGCTCAACCTGCCATACCCACGGCCTCTGCCATCCACCAATTGCTTAAAAATCAATAGAATACGGTAATTTCACAGCATCAAAAATGACCCTTGACCCCTGTATCAGGTTGTCCTATATTTGTCTTCCCTGATAAAGGGATCCCCCTTTTTTCCTTTCTCTCCCCGTTACACCCCTGTTTAATTTTGGAAAGGATTGTTATGAGCTGGAGAGAAACAGATACCATCAAGCTCGACTTTGAGGATTTGGTTAAAGAACTGGACCAATTTGAACAAGATATTGAGTCCCTTCAAAGTCGTATCGACGAATTCATGAGTGAAGCACAGCAATCAAGCACCAATCCAGTTGAAACAGCCGACGCGGGCGCATTAGACATGGCTGATGTCGGTGGCGGTGCTTAAGGTTATTCGTCATGATTCGTATAAAAAAGCAACAGGCGGGGCATCCATTTTGCCCCGCCTGTTGCTTTTTGGGTATAGATTGCCTTATTTTTAACAAATACCGAAAGAGGAGAGAAGTTAAGCGCTTTATGTCTTCTTTCTTCTTCTTAGGCATTACCGCCTCACGTCAGAAAGCCTGTACATGTTTTTTTCCCTACTCTTTGCGGGTCTCCTGATTGTGGTGGTGGCACTTAAATATCTGCACAAACCCACACCCCGTTGCCCCGAATGCCACACCCCACGCGACGGTGACCACCCCATCTGTTCGTGTGGTTATGTTTTCGAATTTCCCGATGATGACGACCCTCTTGAATATGGTGACTCAGACGACACATTCTAAAAGGAAGACCCACATGAAACCCTCTTGGATACCTGCCATTGGTTTTGTGCTCTTATGTTTTGGCCTATCTGCACCTCTTTATGCCGATATCGACTCCACCAATACCTTCACTTACTCAAGTATAGGTGATGTTGATGGTTCCTTAGGCCTCATTGCCTTATATCTCAAGCAACAAAACAGACGAGACGGTACGACCTATGTGTCTAAAGACATTGAATCGGGCATTGTGGGGTATCAATTGCGGTATTATGATGACGGCAATGGCAATGTAGATCTCGAAGATTGGTTCAGTGTGAAACGCTACCGCATTCCAGCCGAACCAGACACAACTCTACCTGTTGGCTATTTTAAGAATGACTATATGGAATTGGTAGATTTTGGTTTAGACGGGCTGGATGAAAAAGATTATTACTTTATTGAGGGTCGACGCTTTAATCTCAAAGGCCAAGCAGAAGATGCCTTGCGTCAATATCAGGTTCAGATAGAAAGCGGTGTTACTGCGTTTCTCAAAAAAGTCACGGCAGAAAAAGTCGCCGATGCAATCGGTACCAAAGCGCAGACAAGCATTAAAAAGACACAGTCCTACGATGACGGTTCCTTGCCCTCTCGAATGATATTGGGCTTAGATATGAATTACGTTTTCAAGCCTTTTATGAGCAACAATGCCCCGATACCACAACAGAGAATGCTTGAAGAAATTCGCCAGCGGGTGGGGTTTGTCTTTAGTGCGGCTGTTGAATACACAGACCTTAACGGGTATCGCTTTCGCGAAATCGCCGATCAAATGGCTCTCCTTCAACGCACCTACGACCCCAGTGAAACTTTCACAGTTAAGTTGGTTATTGATGCCCTCTTCGACACCGATGGCGACGGCATTATCACCCAAGACAATATTTTAAATGGCTACACACGTTTTCGAGAAATTCATCAACAACTCATCGAACAAGCCCGTTCAAAAAATCAGCGTATTGTTTTGCCCTCCGATAAACTCTTACGCCTTCGAGAAGAGTACCAAGCGGTTCACAACAAAGCTTATAATATCCCAGGTATATAAATGGGCAAAACACAGAGCGCGAGACAATATAGAACGCACAGGGCTACGCGCTTTGCGTTTTTGTCTAATACACCGGTATCCGGTTGCCAGTTGTGCCCGTCAACAAATCAATAACCAACCAAAAGCCCGCGACACCAATTTGCCCCAAAATCACGCCATAAACCAAATACCGTGAGCGATTATAAAGCGCGAGGCTGCCAAATCGCAACATCAACGATTTCAATATCCACGCCACAAAAAATGGAAACCACAATGCGTTCATAATCCACGCAGGGCTCACCATATAACCCAACGGGCTCAAAGGCCACCATGTGAAGCGATATGAAAACAGTGTCAACAAGGCCATAACCCCCATTCCCACACCCGTCCATACCCAACCGCCTCCGTCCATCAATGTGGGATTTCGCAATTTGTGCGCCGCAATCGCTGCTGGAAACTGCGCGAATCCTTGAAAATATTGCTGGTGCAAATTCGCCGCACCGTGCTGATGCCCCAGCCAAATGGTCACAAATACCGACACGAGCAAACTGCACACCATTGCCAACAACAACGCCCACACAAACCGGTGTTTGCCCTCCTTCACCTCATCGGCAATGCGCACAGAGTGTGCTGTGGGCACCATCATAAACGTTAGCAAATCGCCGCACCAAACCAGCGTGAACCCAATCGCCACCACACCCGCTACGCCCAATGCCTCAGACCCAAAAGCCGAGAGCGTGAACCCAAGAGGGATCATTGCCGGAACAATGGTCGCAAGCCCCCCATCGGTCACCGACCGCGTGAGTGCTACGAAAATCACAAACGCGACCACCACAAGAACCGCCGCAATCCACAATGGAATACCCGTTTGCCACAACCACCCAATCATCACACACCACCCACTCACCAACCCCCAAAAAGCCCACCGATACGACATCATCTCAGCCCGATCTTCACCCGTGCCTCTGCCAACAACAGCCAGCCAAATCGATTTCAAATGCTGCCTGCCGGCCCACAAACCAAAAACGACCAAAACGAGCATTGCACCCATACCCTGATGCGCAAAAATAGGTGCAACAGGCCCCGAATCTGTCCATTCCCCCAATTCCTCTTTATTGCTCACGCCCAATACGCTAAATGCACCAAAGAGACACACCTTTATCAGGTAAAAGAACCACAAGCTCAAACTCACCCGCGTATTCACCAAATAGGCAAAACCCAGCATCAACAAATTCGCCCGAAACTGCAACGACACCGCACCTCGAAAGAGACTCACACGGGGGATGCCACTCCCAAAAGCCGGAAATGACGGATAATAGTGGTGCAACGCACTCCAAGACCCAATGATAAACGGAATGGCAAACCCCACCCAAACCAGCGGATCGCGAAAAAACTGTGGAAATCGCGTGTTGTCCACACCCTCGACCATTGCCAAGGGCACCTGCATCACCGGATAGGTCAAACGTTCACGCTCAACCCACTGCCGCCGAAAGAGCACCATCAAACACAGCACAGACA
>JBLHJX010000055.1:0-23994 GCA_047619225.1 Candidatus Latescibacterota bacterium | reverse complement strand
CCATCTACTGCGTTTCTTCCAACTCTGCCACACGCCGCATCTGTTCTTCAAGTCTCCGATCTGTATCGGCCAATCGTTCAGCAAGCAAATCAACCACATTCTGCAAAACGACACTCTTCAAATGTACCTCAGTGTCCATCAATGCACGCAATCGAGTGCGCAGAAACATGACACAAATCGCAGGTTCTGCGGCAATGATAGTAGCCGAACGCGGCATCCCAGTAAACAAGCCCATCTCACCCGTTGATGCACCTGCAGGAATATCTACCAGAGCTTTGCCATCTTGGCTCATCACCTTCAGGCGCCCTTTGATCAAAACCAACATATCATCACTCGGGTCGCCAAAGTTATATACGACTTCAGCTTTGGCAAATTGCCGCATCTGAGCAAAAGAAAGGAGGGTTTGGGCCTCGTGAATCTCCAATCCATCAAAAACGCGAATCTTCTGGAGAATTTGCATCAACATATGTTGTTGTCGGTTCATATGGACCCCAAATCAATGAGCCGCACATACAAAACTCAGCGCAGTTGTTAAACTTGGAATATACTGACGCTTCTTTCGAGCTTAGGCACCCCTAACGGCTAGCCAACACCTCATCAACACACCCCGCCAAAACCTGCAAACCATCTTCCAATGCATCTTGTGTAATCGTCAATGGCGGTGCAATTTTCACCGTTTGCCCCCAAGCGCCCACGGGTGCAAAAAAGAGCAAGCCCTTGTGGAAACATTTCAGAATAATATCATAGGCCAAATCAGGGTCTGGTGTTTTCTCTCCGGCTTTAACCATTTGCAACCCACCCACCAAACCTTTGCACGTAATATGGCCAATCACGTCCGGATGTTTTTTCTGCATGGCCATCAATGCATCCATAACAATCGGTTCTAAGCGTGCCGCATTACCCGTCAAATCGTCATTGACAATCTTTTTTAAACTTGCCAATGCGGCTGCACAACATACCGGATTGCCTGTGTGTGTACTCGTCATCGATCCCGCCGGATATTGATCCATCACTTCCTTGCGCCCAATCACACCCGACAATGGCAATGAGCTGCTCACGCCTTTGCCAAAACAAAGCAAATCGGGCACAACGCCATAATGTTCAAAACCCCAGAATTTACCCGTGCGACCAAACCCAGCTTGTACCTCGTCAAAAATTAATAAAACATCGTGTTTCTGACACCACTCAGCCAAAGCACGAACGTATTCCACTGGCGCAAAATCAGGCCCAACCCCTTGATAGGTCTCCAACATCACACCACAGACCTCGTCAGGTTTCAGCCCTTTTTCTTCTATCGTCGTACAAAAAAGATCAAAATCAACATTCTCTGTCCAATACCCATCGGGAAAAGGCACCTGCACAATAGCCGGATCTTCATTGCCAATCCAATCCTTTTGCCCCGGTATACCACCCACCTGTTGTGCACCCAAAGTCCGGCCATGAAAACCGCGTTCAAAACCCACAAACCCGATCTTCTTTTTACCGCCCTTAGAGATGCCATACGTGCGTGCCAGTTTAAACGCATTTTCAGTCGACTCAGATCCCGTCGTCAACAAAAAAACTTTGTCCATCCCTTCGGGTGCCAAATCAACCAAAAATTCAGCCAATTCCGCACGTTCTTCACTGGGAAACACATAATTGTGTAACAACCCACTGTTCACTTGGTCAATAATGGCTTGCCGCACCTCTGGCATGCCATGCCCAGCATTGGTCACCAAAACACCCGAACTCCAATCGAGCCACATATTGCCATACTTATCATATACCTGACAATCTTCGGCCCGCTCCCAAACAACCGGTGGCTGTCCACGCATCGAAGTCGGTTCTACCCGATGCAATGTCTCCAATGTCTTCACCGAATCAGGATGCGGAATCTGCGTAACAATCCGTCGGTATTTTGTCTCAACCTTTGGCACATCAACAGGCGTAATATCAAACTCTTTTCCCATCACAACTCCTATATAAAAACCGCATGGCGCATAGGGCGAAGTGCAAAGCGTCTAAAGACTTGCAACGCTAAGCACCAGGCGCTTCGCGCCCTGCATTAAATGGGTTTATCATAAATCTTATGAAACACAGCATCGGGCCCATCTTCTAACCGGTTTGGATCGATAATGGTAATGCCATCATCACCAAATCGCGCGGTCACGGGTGCGCCTTTGCCTTCATTCAAATATTTAAAATTCAAATCGCGCACAACCCGTGCTGCATCCACAATCGCTGCGGTAATGCGGCCATCCTTTGCCGTCGGATAAATCGATTCCACATCATCAACCGAATCACCCAAATATTTCACCCGGCAAACGGCCACCAAAGACACCGTAATACTGTCTACCCCATAACCAATGTAAGAATGCGAACCATCGGGCCGCTCCACATCACGCGTAAAGTGATTGTTGGCTGTGCGACTGCCACCGCCCGTGTGCCAATATCGAAAACCACGATATTGTTGATCCGACTCTACCTTACCATCGGTCCCAACAATCTCATGCTCCTGATTGACATTGCCTTCAAAATCTTCGGGATTGACCCAGTTGTTATGAAAATAAATGCTCATCCCATTGGCAAAGTCTACCCGTACTTGCACAGCATCATATGCGTCGATGCCATCGCGAATCAACCGTTTCTTTTGCCCAACAGCCGTTAAGGAAACAGGCTTGGATCGATAATAATTATAAAACAAATCCACCCAGTGTGGCCCCACATATGAAAACGGATCACTCTGCTCGGCCCACTTAAACGTGCTGAGCGAAACCTCTAAAGGTTCCTCTAACATTGCCAAACCATAAAGCGGTTCGCCAATGCGCTCGGCAATATCGTGCTGAATCCGCAAATGATCTGGGTCATATCGTTTGTGCATGTCCACCGCACAAATCAGATCTTTATCTTTGGCCAATTGCACAATTTCATCGGCCTCTTGAATAGACAAACACATCGGTTTTTCTGTCAAGACATGCGTACCATTTCTTAACGCGGCAAGCACGACAGGGGTATGCAAATTGTCTGGCGTAGCAACCGCCATCACATCCAAGTCGGGAAAGTCTTTAAGCACATCTTCCCAAGGCGTTTCACCCCAATAAGGTTTGGGTGCATGTCCTGTCCATTCCTCAAAATTGGCCTGAGCGCGTTTAGCAGAAGCTTCAGACCGCGTCGCCACGGCCACCAAATCAAATTCAATATCGGCCACATCGCGTGCCCAAGCATCTAAGCCCACACGCCCCAAATTGCCACTGAGGCCGCACTTTTGCAAATCGGCATACGCCCGCGCGTGCACATCGCCTCCAAACATCCCAGCACCAATCAGTGCAATAGTCACTTTACGCGCCATTTAAAACTCCTTTCAAAAGATTTAATGAATTGTTTTTAAGTTTGTTCATTTCCATTGCTTCCTGGTGGTTTACCCCATTTTTGATATTCTTGCTCAGAGATAAACGCACCCGACTTATCAATAAAACTTCCCGCCTCAAGTTTATCAACAAAAAAACCTTTGACATCAATATAACCCCAAATAGTGCCCTGTTGCACTTTGGCCTGCCCACCTTGAAAAAAACGAGCTTGATCAAATTGAGGAGAAATCACCATCTCGCCCAACGTATTTACAAAACCCCATTTCCCATTGACCTTGACCCGCGCCAACCCTTCAGAAAAACTGCCAGCGCTATCATATTGGGCAGAAATCACAGTTTTACCCGTGGCATCTCGAAACCCCCAGAAGCTACCTTCGTGAAAAGGAGACAATTGATCAGCCATAAGATATTCCTTTTCAAATAGATACAGTAACACATGGGCCTTCATGTGTCAGAAAAAAACAATCACCGTATCCAAGTGAGGCTGCACCGCACGCACGCCCAAGCCGCACAGCAACCGCCAATGCAAAACGCACCCGCTCATGAAACTGACCATCATGTAACAAACAATAACCAAACCCGCGGTGATATAGATCACCCGTCCATGTCTGTTTTTTTGACCTCTTATGGCGTATGTGACCGCAAAAAGTCCAAATCGGCCTTTGCTGCCGTCCACAAATCATCCATATTTTCACCCGGTTCGCGTGTACCTTTTGCAAACTCAATCGTATATGCCCCAGAGAACCCAGCATCATACATAATCGTTAAACATGCTTGCGCCCGATCTGGATCTTCATCCAATCGGAGAATATTGCGTCCATCATCCCGCATTTGTACATGAGCCTGACCGACCTTGTCACCAAATTGGTCAAACCAACGTTTCAGCACCTCTTGCTCGGGAATAAAACAATGCACCATCACTTCCCAACCATCCACACCCAACGCATCAAAAAATTCTTTGGCCGCTTCAGGCTCTTCTACAATCGTACCGGGATGACATTCACACATCAGCATACAAGAATCCGGCACCGCTTCGCGCCATGCACGCAAATTTTTCAAATATTCCGCTCGCAAAGCCGGGTCTTTACCCACATTAAACTTCACACCGCGAGAACCCAGCTTTGTAATCATTTCGGTTGCCACTTGACGCCCTGCCTCCGACGCATCATCAAACTCAGAATACATATTGTACAACGTGCTTGGAAAGTCTGAAGCAATCAACCGGTCGCGCTCTGCATCGGAACACAGGGTGGCATGATATTCCCACAGTTCGATACCATCAAAACCCGCTTCTTTAAACCGATCTGTCCACGCACTCACTTCATACGTAGGCGCTTTGGGGTTGCCCCAGCGATTTACATCTAACAAAATAGACCCAATTAAAATCTCTGCCATCTCTACACCTCTCATAAACAGGGCGTTTATTGGCCGCCCAATAAACGCCCCACAATACACGGTGTCAGCAACTTATTTCTTCCATGTGCGAATCAAACGCCGCCAAACTTTCATAATCTCATCTTTTTCCCGAATGGCGTCTTTCCAAATATCGGGAAAACACGCCAATGCATATCCCGACCCTTGTGGCCCTAACTCTGGCACAACATAAAGCGTCTTACCCGCTTTTGCGCCCTGGAGCCAAGCTGCCAATGCCGGTTCCAAATAGTTCTCCAGCCAAACTTTAAAATCGCGATCCAATTGCCCACGCCCGTTGGTCACAGGTGTTTGACAATGACTGCCCGTAAAGGGGCGAAAGTGAATCAATTCATGCATTTGTAAAAGATCGGTACGTTCCGACAAACGTGCCCAAAAATTAGCAGGGCGCATCTGCTTGATAATGGCCGGATGCGAATGATCAAAATTCATGCGCAATTTCTTTTTGTATTTTTTTTCATATGCGGTAGCCAAAGCAAAGGCCTTTTCAGGTGTTTCAGTACACGTATCGCGATGAACCTCAATTGCGGGTTTCATGTTCAATTTATCACCCACTTTCATCACACGCCGTGCCACCTTCACAGCATCTTTTGTCGGCGTATCATGATCGCACAACTGCACATTGACATGCACCACGCCAAGCGCGGCAAATGCTGTTAATTTGTCCAGTGCAGCTTGTTTGTTGCCTACATCAACGCCCCCAACCAATTCCATGCCATTGGCCTTCAATTCTGCTGCCAATTCTGCATTGGCCCCAGAAGCCATACCATCAAATCCCGCTTCTTTCACTTTTTGAACTTTGGTCTGAATCGACCAAGGTTTGGCCGGTGTAGGATACCCCCCCAACGACCAATCGGCTGCCATAACCTTTATTTGTGGTTTTTGAACTGCTGCTTTTGCCATCAACAACCTCCTAAAGATGAATGACCCGGAGGCACCTTGGAGGTCCACAACAACCGGATCGGATTAAATAACATCATGCAAACCATAAGAAATCATTCCTCTTTTTCACGAGGAATTTACATAGGGGCAATCCGTGGTGGCCCTTTGTCCATAGCCAACACAGAGGCATCAAAACTGCGCTGCATCAAATCCACCTTAATCGCCTGATGACCTGCATCATCCCATAAATTGTCGAATTCGTCAGGGTCATTTTGCAAGTCATACAATTCACCCAAACCATGCCCATGATACACCACCAACTTATACCGCGCATCGCGATACATCGTCGCAAATGTTTGGTCTTCCTTGTCTAAGGCATTATAATATTCACAGCGTACAAAGTCACGATGTTCTTCGGGTGCTCGCGCTCCGGTCAACAGAGGCCATAAAGAAGGTGCGTCAACCCATTCGGGCACATCCACACCGCCCAAATCGAGCAACATCGGTGCAATATCACGCAATTCTACCAAAGCAGAGTTTACAACACCCGATTGTATTTTCTCCGGCCAAGAAATAATCAACGGCACCCGCACCAGTCCTTCATAAAACCGGCAGCCTTTCTGTATCAATCCGTGATCACCCAATGTTTCACCGTGGTCACTCATAAATATGATCAACGTGTTCTCGCGCTGTCCCGATTCCTCCAACGCATCTAACATACGCCCCACCTGATCATCAACAAGCTTAATCATCGCATAATAAGCCGCAATCAATGTCTTGTCATCTCGTTTCCCTGCCGATTCGGGTTCTTTCAAACCCGGCGTCTGCGCCCACGGGATAATGGGGCTTTTGATATCCAAATCATCGGGGTGTTTGACCTTCGATTGAAAATCAACACCCGCCAACTTTTCTTGCTGAGCAACATCACTTTCTCGAAACAACGCCCCGGGCATGTCATTGGGATCAAACTGATCGCGATACGCTTTGGGTGGGTTAAACGGCGGGTGTGGATCATAAATATTCACACTGGCCAACCACGGCCCTTCGCGTTCTTCTTTCATAAATTCAATCGTCTTTTCGGCACACCACGTTGTTTGATGAAACTCAGCAGGCACACCCGCAACACTTTTGGTCAACTCGCCCAAAACCTCGCCCTGTTCACGTACCCAATCGGCATAATCATGCCCCGTTTCCCAATCGTCTCTCGGCGCGTGACTGTATTGCCAATAACGATACCCATCATCCACACGTTTTTCCACCCCACCAAATGCGCTCGACAAATGCAATTTCCCAATGAGCCCACAATCATAACCCGCATCGGCCAATAACTTTGTAACCAGCGGCGGGTGATCGGGAAAGTGTGAATTGCCATTGCCATTGACATGCACGGCACTCGCATACATCCCCGTCAAAAAACTGGCTCTGCTCGGTGTACAAATAGGGCTTTGACAATACGTATGTGTAAACGCCACACCCTCTTTTACAAGCCGATCAATTTGAGGCGTAGAAACATGCGCATTGCCCAATGCCCCGATGGTATCATAACGTTGTTGATCGGTACAAATCCATAAAATATTCGGTCGTGATCCCGTCATATCTATCCCTTCTTTCGTGGCCGTTTCAAGGGCGATGGTGTCACCAACGCCAGTCCATCACGCATCCACTCGGCCAAACAAGTGACATCGTTCAAAGCCCGCAAAGCAATGCCCCGAGATGCGGCATCCAAATCCAAGTCGTGTATCAAAACTTCTTCAGAAAACATACCCGCCTCAACCAACACATTGCCATCTGGGTGAATCACCTTCGACTCACCATGAGAAGACCCCGACCGGTGCATATCGTTCGCATCGGCAGGTGCATTGGTCATAACAACATAAATACTGTTTTCCGTTGCCCGACTGATCGGCATGGCCCGATAAGCCGACAATTTGTGTTCAGCTACCACAGGGCTTTCGCAGCTACAAAAGAAACACACCTTTGCTCCCGATGCCGCAGGCAAACGCACCAATTCGGGATACCGCACATCGTGACAAATAATAAAACAGCATGGCACACCACAAAGATCGAAGATAGGCATATTTTGTGACGGGTTACACCACTTTTCACCCGCCAAATGGATTTTTCCATACCGCCCCAAAACCGTGCCATCATTGTCAATCACCAACAAACTATTATACCGCACGTCATCCTCAACATGTGTCGAGCCGACCACACATCCGATGCCCTTCTCTTTGCACGCACGAATAATACGTCGTTCCGCCTTTTGAATGCGCCGTTGGTCAAAGGTTGCCCAAAATTCAGGCCTGCAAGAATACCCATACAACACACCTTCGTGAAAAGCAGCAACATCCACACCTTCACGCGCACAGTGTCGCAATTGATTCACAATGCGCTTGGTGTTCTCTTCAATATCTTCGCCCGCCGACATTTGACATGCAGCAACACGGAGTTTTTCACGAACCATCGTTCACTCCCATCAAAACCGGTAAGTCGTAAGACGATAAGGGGCAAGAGGCCAAAACCTTTACCCCTCACGTCTCACGTCTTACGTCCTACCCGATCTTATTAATTCCCCTTTGGCCAACCCTTAGCCTTGAGCTTCTTCAACGGATTCTGCCGATGGCATTCTTCCATCACGGCGATCTGTGGTATCACTTGCTCAGGCGTCATCACCAACGGCGCCCCTTCTGTTAATACCTTATAGATGTGATCGTAAAAAGCCTTCGACATATAAGTAAACGTATCCTTCTGCTTTGCATTTGGTACCCAAGTCTTCTCCGTAAACTCTAAACCTTCTCGGCAATAGCTTGGCCCTGGCAAAGGTGTGCGAATCAGTTCCTGTTTTTCGTTCTTTTTGGGGTTAAAGTATCGCCATTTCATGCCCGATGGTCCCCCCGTCAACCCACCTAACGTGCCATAAACCTGATACATATCTCCTGAATAGGCAGAACACGACGAAATTTCCATGTCAATTGTTGGCGCACCCTTGCGCGTCATCAAAATTTTAACATGATCCTCTGCATCGCCATACGTATTGGTTCGATCCATCACACAGGTCACTTCTGGCATTTTCCAATCGAACAAACACATGGCCTGATCCATTGGGTGTGGACCGGTATTGTACAAATTGCCCGCAGAAAATTCTTGCAGCGTCTGCCAATCCCACCGGCGAGCATACCCATTATATGCAATCTTGACCATCACCGCTCGCCCCAGCACACCAGAATCAATAACCTTTTTCATCTGCTGAAAAGCAGGTGCATTGCGCGACTGTTGGAAAGGGGCGTAAATTTTACCCGCTTTTTTAGACACCGCAATAACCTGCTTCAATTCTTTTACAGTGGGCGCCATTGGTTTTTCACACACCACATTGTGCCCCGCCTTCAAAATTTCCATCGTGCCTTTTGGATGCAAATGCGATGGCAGTGAATTGACCACCAAATCCAAATCATCGCGCTTGAGCAAGTCGTGATAATCGGCATAGGCGACACAACCCAGTTCTTTCTCGGCACGTTCACGACGGTCTTTTAAAATATCAGACACGGCAACAATCTCAAACTTGGCTTTCGACTTGCGAAACCATGCACAATGTATATCAAGCCCGCTTCGCCCTTGTCCCAAAACACCCACCCGAATTCGTTTCTGTTTGGCCATGCTACCTCCACAATAACGTTTAAAGTTCGAAAATTTCTCTGGGTGCCGGATAATCCACCCGTTCATATCCTTTTGCTTTCAACGCATCCCGCAAAGGCAATGCTTGCTCTTCCTCCCCGTGAACCAAAAAAATGTGCTTTAACTTTTCTGGCGATGAATAAGACACATATTTGAGCAACTCATCACGATCTGCATGACCACTAAACGCATCCATGCGTTTAACCTGGCAACGCACATCAAATTCTTCACCAAATATTTTCACAGGTGAATGCCCATCCATAATACGACGCGCCAACGTATGCTCTGCCGCATATCCTACAAACAACACCAATGCCCGCGAATTGCCAATATTATTTCGCAAATGATGTACAATACGCCCCCCTTCGGCCATACCCGAAGCCGAAATAATAATATGTGGGTATTTTAATTCATTCAGTTTTTTTGACTCTTCAACACTGCCCACATACTTCAAACGCTCAAAACCAAAAGGGTCGTTTTGTCCATCCAAAAACACCCGATACGTTTCTCTATCAAAACACTCTGGATGTGATCGAAATACCTGTGTTGCCGCCGTAGCCAATGGACTATCGACAAAAACAGGCATATCGGGAATACGATTTTCATTGAACAATTTGTGTAACATATACACAATCACCTGCGTACGGCCCACAGCAAAAGCCGGAATAATCACTTTCCCGCCCAATTTTGCAACGTTCCGAATCGTACTGGCCAATTCTTCTTCCACATCTACTCTTGGGCTGTGCAATCGGTCGCCATATGTACTTTCCATGATCAGCGCATCCACATCGCGCAGTACATCGGGGTCTCGAAGAATAGGCACCTCCGTTCGCCCAATATCGCCCGTAAAACCCAAACGAAATTCGCGCCCATTTTCTTTAAGATTGAGCAATACCCCCGCAGAACCCAAAATGTGCCCGGCATCTCGAAACATCATCTCCACACCGTCACAAACCTGATAGGGCCGATTGTATTGCATCCCCACAAAATGTGTCATCGCCGTTTCAGCATCTTCAATCGTATAAAGGGGTTCAACCAAGTCTTCGCCCCGCTTGCGTCGAATCTTGTTTGCCCATTCCACATCACGCTCTTGCAAATAAGCCGAATCACGCAACATAATTTGGCACAGATCAACGGTGGCTGCTGTCGTATAAATAGGTCCTTGAAAACCATGTTTCACGAAATTGGGAATATTGCCACTGTGATCAATATGCGAATGAGACAAAATCATAGCATCGATTGTTGACGGATCAAAACAAAAATTTAAATTTTTCTCATAAGTCTCTGAACGGCGTCCTTGAAAAAGCCCACATTCCAACAAAATGCGTTTGCCATTCACCATCAGCAGATGTTGAGATCCGGTAACTGTTCTCGCACCCCCACAAAATTGTAGTTTCATAGCCGTCCCCTATTTGAAATGTGAGGGTGCAATATAAAACCAAATCTACAGAAAATACAAAAAAAACGAAGTATGCGGCCTAATAATGGATCTACAAAGTCAGACTTGTGTAAAAGACGCTCTATACGGTATATTAAAGGCGAGAATTTATATAAACCTTTGGGGAAACGGAAGGATGTCGCATATGAATGCCATCAGTCTTGAAAAGTATCACATTACCAATCAAAATATACTCCGCAACAGCTCACCGGCAGTTCTTTATGAAGAAGCACTCAAACGTGAAACAGGATCTGTCATTACAAATACGGGCGCATTGGCGGTTCAGTCGGGTCCCAAAACTGGGCGTAGCCCCGATGACAAGCGCGTTATGGATCACCCCGACAGCACAGACAATATTTGGTGGGGTGCGAACAACATCAAACTCGACGAACACACGTTCTTAGTCAACCGAGAACGTGCCATCGATTACCTCAATGTGTGTGATCGTCTTTTTGTTGTCGATGGTTATGCCGGATGGGACCCCGAATACCGTATCAAAGTGCGCGTCATTTGCACACGCGCCTATCATGCGCTGTTTATGAACAATATGTTGATTCGTCCATCCAGACGCGACCTTGAAAGTTTTGGTGATCCCGACTACGTCATTTTTAATGCGGGGCGGTTTCCTGCCAACCGCTACACCGCTGCAATGACATCCACAACCAGTGTTGATTTAAGCTTTGAGCATCAAGAAATGGTCATTTTGGGCACCGAATATGCCGGTGAAATGAAAAAAGGCATCTTTACAGTGCTCAATTATTTGCTCCCCAAAAAAGGCATTGTGTCTATGCATTGTTCGGCAAACGTGGGCAATGCCGGAGATACCGCACTCTTTTTTGGGTTGTCAGGTACGGGCAAAACCACCCTGTCTGCCGACCCCCGTCGCCGACTCATTGGAGATGATGAACATGGATGGAGCAAAAAAGGCATTTTCAATTTTGAAGGTGGCTGTTATGCAAAATGCATCAATCTCTCACAAGCACGCGAACCCGAAATTTATAATGCCATTCGATTCGGCACCGTATTAGAAAACGTCGGCTACGACCCAAATACCCGCTCTGTCAATTATGAAGATGACACCATCACAGAAAACACACGTGCAGCCTATCCTATCGAATATATTCCCAATGCACAAATTCCTTGTATCAGCGGGCATCCCAAAAATGTGATCTTTCTAACCTGCGACGCGTTTGGTGTGTTGCCACCGGTGAGCAAGCTCACACCCGAACAAGCCATGTATCACTTCATCAGTGGATACACCGCAAAAGTGGCAGGCACAGAAATGGGCATCACCGAACCACAAGCCTCTTTTTCTGCTTGTTTTGGCGCACCCTTTTTGGTCTGGCACCCCAGCAAATACGCCGAAATGTTGGCCGAAAAAATTCGCGAACATGGTTCCGATGTTTGGTTGGTCAACACCGGATGGTCTGGCGGAGGGTATGGAATAGGCAAACGTATCACCCTCACCAACACCCGCTCCATCATCAATGCCATCCACAACGGCGCCCTTACCGATGTAGAATACAAAACCGATCCTGTCTTTGGTTTGCATGTGCCCAAAACATGCCCCGATGTGACGGGCAGCATCCTATGGCCCAAAAACACCTGGGCCAATGCAAGCAATTACGACGCAAAAGCCGCACACTTGGCCCATCTCTTCAAGCAAAACTTCAAACAATTCGAATCAGGAACAAGCAAGGAAATTACCCAAGCAGGCCCAGCATAACGATATTCGCAGAAAAATCCCCGGCATCAGGAGATGCCGGGGATTTTTTTATATCCATCCATATCATCATCTAAGCCAAAACATCTCTTAACCACTTTAATTTGCGACTTTGGTGCAAGTTACCACCGCCTTCATGCCCATTATATGGATATACCTCAATGGACTTTTCGACACTGTCGGGTAACCTATTATACGAGGCATAAACGGTAGAAGGTGGGCAAATATTATCCCACAGTCCCACCGAATAATATGCATGTGACACCCTTACGCGACTCACCAAGTTCATATTATCAAAATATGCCAAGGTTGCAAATGCATCTTCAATGCGGTCTGGAAATCGCTTCATAAAATCAGTAATCTCTTCATAAGGTCCCACTGCCAAATCAACAGACCGCCTAAAATGCGACAACCAAGGCACATCGGGTGCCATCACTTTTACATGCGGTGACAAAGCCGCACAAGCAATTGCCAATGCCCCACCTTGACTCCCACCAATTGTGGCAATACGCGTTTCATCCACTTCTTCGCGTTCACGCACCACCTCAACCGCACGAATCGTATCCAAATAGAAATGCTTGTAATAATATTCGTTGTGATCCAAAATGCCATGCGTAATAAACCCGCGCTGCCCTCCATGCGACGTATCCAAACGCTGTCCCGTATTGCCCCCTTGCCCACGTGAATCCATAATAAACGCACAAAACCCATTCAAAACATGAGGCGCAAGTGCATGCGGATAATCGCGCCCACCCGAATAACCAATAAACTGGACCACAGCGGGCAAAGGTTTGGCGACCTCTTTGGGTGTCAAAAACCACCCTTTCACGCGCACACCATCCACGCCATCAAATGCCACATCATATACATTTGCCAAAGGCAAAATATCATCCACTTTTGTAAAACTGGCATTCAGCGGGATAGTTGCACTCTCGGCACACAAACCATCCCAAAACGTATCAAAATCAGCGGGTGTTGTCTGGTCGGGTTTATAATCAACCAACTCCGCTAACGGTCTATCAATAGATCCCATATTACATCCCCTCCGGTCGTTGACGATATTGGGCATAGGTATCAGAGGTTAAAAACGCGCCTAAATCGATGCGCTCACCATTGCGTTCGTGCGACACATTGGCAGCCAATACTGCGGCCAAACTGTTCATGCTGCTTGCAAACGTATTCAACATCTTCGATTCATCCCCCGACTGCACGGCTGCTACAAATGCTTTATTAATTTCATATGTCGTATCACAGGGCGCAGGCATATCCAACACATGCCGAACCGCCTCACCCGAGGGTTTCTCTACCGGTGGATATGGCCCATCATAATAATAGGCTACCGCGTCCTTGCCTTCTTGCACCAAATGCCCATGATCCCACATGGCAATGAGATACCCTCCCGCATGATATACTTTGCGCAAACGCGACATCAGCAAATTACCAACAGCGCCATTCTCAAACCCATACGTCACTGTATAAGCATAGGGGTTATCCCCCCCATCTTCCACATCCGCAGCATCACGCGGCACATAAGCCGACTGCACCCATTTGATATCGCCAAACCAATAACGCATCAAATCGGTCTGGTGAATGCCTGCCTCTACAACAGTCATACCCGACCAAGCCGCGTTCTTTGCCCAAACCTTATCCTTGGGCCCACCCTGAACGGCGGTTTGTGTGTGTTTGACCGAATGTTGTTCCAAAAACCCCTCAGAAACCATCGTGGTCATAACCGGGCGTTTGTCTGCCAAGAATGCATGTGCCAAACCACTAAACGGTTCATATCTGCGCTGAAAACCCGCCGTAGCAATCACCCCAGCTTTGCGAATGGCCTCGTCCATTTCGATGGCTTCGTCCAAAAACAAACTCATGGGTTTTTCTGCAAAAACATGCACACCATCACCCACCGCACGCACAATCTCACCCTTGTGGAAACCAGGTGGGATTACCATATGCAATGCGTCAAAATTTGTTTGTTCATACAAATCGTCAAATTGGGTAAACGTGGGAATATCGCCCAAAACAAAACCAGGCACATACTTTGCGATTTTCTCCTCAATCAAATTCCCTTCAAACGCATCACCCAATGCAGCAATTGCAACCGCCCCTTCACTTTGCAATTGCCACAAAGCTTTCAAATGCTGTAATCCCCGTTGCCCCAAACCAACCACCGCCACCTTCAACGGATCACCCATCTTACCCTCCTCAGTAATGTTAACCATTCACGCTACACCCAATTATTCCCTTACCGACACCATATTCGCAGCCAAAATATGCATCGTCTCTTTATTCTGCACAAACCCAATCACTTCAGCATCACCCACTTGAAGTCCTTTAGGAATCTTAAGTCTTACCACACCACCCGAATCCGCTTTTACCGTTACAAACTCACGCACGATATGATGATGTTGTAGTGTGCGCCCCATGTCTTCAAAGGGGAGCCAAGAGAGGTTGCCATAAATCACTCCTTCAAAGACAGCGCCACAATCACGGTCAAAGTCACCCCATCGGTGAGGTCACCTACCAACCGCAAGAACGTACCAAAATGCGATACTTTCCCAAAGGTCACACCATCAATCTCACCAGACAACAATACGACCGTGCCTTCATCGCACCATCGGATGCCATCGGGAGAGATCTGCACCCTTGCAGTTACTTCTTCAACATCACCCACAGCGCCTAATGTGCGCACAAAAAAGATCGCTTCAGAAGCCCAAGCCACCTCATAGGGTTCAGTTTCAAACGTACCTTGCCAAGTAATATTTCGCTCAATAATTGCTGTATGGCTCTGTCGCATCAGTCCCACTCCCCAGAAACCAGCACCGAGTCGACCGACAAAAACGCACGTTTGTCACAATCGGTCTCCACAAAAAACACCATATTTAACATACACCACAAATTTGCCATCGCAGGCATCACCATTGGCGCAATCTGTGACACATCAAAAACCCGATCATTAAATTGAAACCCAGTAAATGCCATCGATGCCAAATCAAAATCGACACACATATAATGCCAATTTTGCTTGGTTGCAATTTCGTTATAACACATAATCTGCGATTCGCCGGGTAGGTCTTCCCATCCTGTGCCTGCCAAATGAAAATGCGACATCGTTTTGCCCGACTGGCCAATATCCGCCAAGGACTCGCGCTCTTGCTTAAACTGCCACTGCGACACACGCTCGCCATCTAATCCATTTAAATAACGCAAATGCGGCATCACACGGTCTTGGGCGTTTTGTAAATCCCACAGAAAACCAAATGCACGCACATCCAACTCCGACAGTTCCATCTCAGTCGCTTCGGGTTTGAACGTCACATACGCTTCCATCCGAATAGGCCCTGCAAATCGCCACGTCTGTCGTTTTACCGCCACAGCCAAACCACCTGCCTTGGCTCGCGTGGCCAACTTCATTGCATATGTGCCATCCCAAGACCCGGCAGAACCCGTATCCCACATCGTGCCATTGCTCAACATGGGAGGTCGCAAATCGCGGTATTCGGGCAACATGGCATCTAACGATTTCTCATAGTTCCCAATCAGCCCCGTCCACCCATGCAACCCATGGTCAAAGTCGTCAAAACAAACAATGCGCGACAAAGGATTAAATCGGCTCAATTTGGGATTCATCACATCTGCCATCCTACACCCCTTCCAAATAAGGAATCGTCAATGGCCCATCGGGCAACACGGCAACACGGGCACCCTCGCCCAATGTCTTTACATGTGCCTGAACAGCCACATCCAAATCATCCACCACCGTCATTTTGCAATTGCGCACTTGGTCGGCGTCCATTGCCGTAAACACATCCACATCGGCGCGTTTGAGAATATTGCTCAAAACCTGTGCTTGCCACTGATCTAAAATCGGTTCCTGATCATACACCGACTGAATCACATCCTCGGGTGTTTTGCCTTTTAACATCAGAGATGCAAAATTGCCATGATTGGGCACACCGTCGCTACACTCACTCGCCACAAAAATCTTCCCGCCATCCGCCACAATCCGTGCCGCCGCCGACAAACCTTTCACCGTCTGATACAAATTCTGATCCAAAGGAAAACCGCTGTTCGACGTCACCACAACGGGAAACGGTTGTTTTACGGCTACCATCGCCGAGGCTTTCACAACCGAGCATCCCTTAATATGAGCCTCGCGATAATCGCCCACATAATAAGCCGAAATCTTCTTCTCTGCATTCAGTGTTACATTCACCATAAAATCCGGCGGACTCAGAGCCACGGCCTCACGAATTTCAGCATGCAAAGGATTTTCATCTAACACGCCCCACGTACTTTTTGGGTCACCAATTAACTCGGCCCGATGCAACCGAAAAATAGTATCAATACTTGCCAAACCAGGCGCAACCGCTTTGGGACCCCCCGAAAACCCAGCAAAAAAGTGCGGTTCAATAAACCCGACCGCAATTTTAAAATCGGCCTGTAAATACAGCTTGTTCAATATCACAGGCGTGCCACTCGTCGTCTGACCAACCCGTTCATTGCCCGCTTCATGAAACGCATCATGATTCACAATCTTCACGCGCTTCATCACATCGTCGCCAAACATCTCTGCCAATTCTTCATCCGTATTGGGTCGATGTGTACCGGTGCCAACCAACACAGTCACCTGATCTTCAGGCACAGGCAATGCCTCAAGCAACCACGGAATCAGCTGCTTATTGGGCACCGGTCGCGTGCCATCCGACGTGGCAATCACCACCCGATCACTCGGCTTCACCAATTCTCTCAATGGCTTTGCACCTATAGGGTTGCAAACAGCATCCATAAATCCTTGTTTAGGATCGGCCACTGCGGCCTCAAATTTGGGTCGAATCACCGACCACTCGGCCAAATTGGAATCGGCCAGAATCGGAATATGTCCACGTCCGTATGCCACATCGATCTTTTGAATCATAGAACATCTCCAACCTCTTGTGAGGATGAATCCTCGCTTGAAACAATTATGTATTCAATTTATCTGCCAAATCATGGAAATCTTGGGCTACGTAATCAAAATCGGGGTCGGGTGTCAAATCGACATCAGCCTCTCGCCCATGTTCAAATGGACGCATGACAAAGGCCGTCTTCATTCCCACTTTGGCCGCAGCACGTAAATCGCCTTGGTGCGCGGCCACCATCATCACCTCTTGAGGTTCGCAACTCAAAAATGCAGCAGCTGTCAAATAGGTTTCAGGGTCAGGTTTGTAATGATGCGCCAACTCAGCCGACAAAATACAATCCCAAGGCAGCCCACCATACTTTGCCATATTTGCCAACAGCGACACATTGCCATTGGACAACGTTGCAATCAAAAACTTCGACTTTAAACGCAACAAACCACCCACCGAGTCGGGCCACGGATCGAGCCGATGCCATACAAAATTCAATTCAACCTTTTCATCTTCACTCAAACCCGAAATCTTAAAACGATCTAAAATCTCATCCAAAATAATACGGTGCAAATGGTCAATCTTTGTCCAAGGCAACTCGCCTTTTCGCACCCGATTCATTGCAGGCCCATATCCGGCACGCCAAGCATCGGCAAAGGCGACCCAGTCCACATCCAAACCTTTGGTTTTGCCCAATCGCTCACCATCACGAATGATGGCACTGCGCCAATCAACCACCGTGCCAAACACATCAAATGTCAACGCCTTCACAGTCATCGCTCACTTCACTCCCACAGCGACCAATCGTCGCGCCGAATGATCATACGGATCACCATCTAATGACCCAAACAAATCGACCCGTGAAAAACCAACACCCAATAATGCGGACTTTAATTCGATGCCCGAATACAATCGGATGGATAACACGTGTTCAAATTTTGATTCGCCACGCATCAGTGTCCACTTATTCTCAATGCCCGCCCACCCCGGCAAAACCTTTCGTTCTTCCAACCACACCAACCCGGGTTCGGGCTCAGACCAACCGCGTTGTGTAAATGCCTTTGCAACCACTTCTTTACCCGACAAATCCATCAACAACTTACCCCCAGGGCGTAATGACGCATACACATTCTCAAGCACTTTCAAATCATCGGCAGGATCATCAAAATACCCAAACGACGTAAACAAACTCACGGCACAATCAAATCCTTCGGCACGCCGAAAAGTACGCACATCACCCTGTTCAAACACCAGATCCACACCCGCTTCTTTTGCCCTTTGACGGCCAATCTGCAAATAATATTCCGTGCGATCCACCCCCAAAACACGATGTCCTAACTTTGCCATTGCAATGGTATGTCGCCCAGGCCCACAACAAAAATCCAACACATCCAACGGCTCAGTAACCCCCAACAGCGACAAAACAGATTGCACCTCCCCTTCTGCAACAGCCCACCGCGCATCTGAAAACATCACAGGATAAAATGCTTTCCAAAACGCATCATCTTCATGCCATTGGGACATGTTCACTCTCCAGCAGGTCTCGCGTGTGCTTACCTACTCATATTTGTTAACGACAACCAACTCCGATGCGCCAGACTCACGTGCAATAAACTTCACCAACATTGATACGCGGTTGTCTTCATTCAATGCGTTCCAATAGGCATCCACAGTTTCTTGCAAACCATCGTACAATGCAACCACAAACGGTTCACCTTCAAATGAAGGCAGTGGACTGCCATCATCCACATAGGTCGTCACACAATGCCCCACACCTGCAATGGCTGTTTCATACGTAAAAAACTGGCGGGAACAATACCGTTCATCACCACCAACCGTTTTCAATACCGCCAACCGATAAGCCACATCGTCCTCTAAATTGACAACACCTGAGATCCGTGGCGTAAAATTAGGCCCATCGGGTTCAAACGTACGTGTCATCAAGGCCGAATCGAATGTTCCACCATTTTGCAAAGCATCATAAATCGTATCGGTCTGATCGCCATTTGTCACGATATGCGATGTACCCAAACTTTTGATGGGATAGTACATGGTTAGCGGATCAACCTCTTGCGTTTTATCGACCGTATCGGTCTTTACAAACGTCTCTTCTTGCACAAACACCCGATTGCGACTGGAAGGGCTTCGCCCCATAATCCAATACACCTGTGCAAAATGTTCACCGTTTGGCGTAAGCCCAATAGCGATACCCCGCCCAGGGTAACTCGCGTTTTTAATTCGATTCATCCCATCTTGTAAAGACATACACATGCTCTCCCCAAATAGTATCTATTTTTCTTCCGACTCTTGCATCGCGCCCGCTTCAGGCGATAATATGAATCGTGCGTAATTCTCCATATTGAAATATTGCTTTGCAGCGCCTTGGATATCTTCCACTTTCAGCTTTCTGATCACCTCATCATCATATGTCAAAATATCCAAAGGATCATGGTTGTCTTCATAGGCTGAATGCAAAGCCCCACGCCAATAATTGTTCTCTTTATAATTTGTTTCGCGACGTCGCAAATCCATCTCGGTCACTTTATCCGCATACGATTGATCCACCGGTGCCTGTTTTAAACTGTCAATTTGGGTAAACACAAGCTGCGTTAATTCCTCCAACCGTTCGGGCGCACATCCAAAATTCACAGATATGCTATAACGCGGTTCAGGATGTTGCCACCGTGACCCACGCACACCCACCCCATAGGTTCCCCCTTCATCTTCGCGCAAAACTTCCCGCAGTTTAATACGCAAAACACCCACCATAGAATCAAACCGATATCGATGCAAACGATCTTGCCAATCAAATTCGCCCGTAAATTGAATGACCGTTTGGCTTTTGGGTTCTTGTCCCCGTTCCACCGTTTTTTCAACAATACCAACGGGAGGTTTAGGTCCCATATCACGTGGGCTTTCATTGCGAATCAGTGCAGGCAATCCACCCAAATAAGTTTCGACCAATGGGCGTATCTTTTCGGGTTCGAAATTGCCAACAAAAACAAATGTGAAATCGCCTGCATCAGCAAAACGGTCTTTATAAATCTCTAATGACCGCTGAAGATCCATTTCTTTTAGCATCTGCATCGACACAGGTCGAGAGCGAAAATAATTTTGCGACATGGTCACAGAAATGGTATCAGAAAAAGCAGCTTGAGGGCTTAGATCTCGATTTTGTAACATACCTCGAATGCGATCTTGAAAAGCAACAAAGGCCGAACTGTCTGCGCGCGGTGCCATAAATTTGAGATAAATTAATTGAAACATCGTCTCTAAATCTTGTGGCGAAGCACTGCCCGAAACACTCTCGGTTCGATTACCAATACCAGCAGAAACACGCACCACTTTGCCTGCCAACTTTTTACCCAATTCTATTTGATCAAATTTACCCAGGCCACTTTCAGACATCACCGCCGTAGCCGTTGTTGCGGCAATATAATCTTGATCTTCTACCAATGAATGCCCACCGGGGCTAAAGGACGTGAACAACACCTCGTCATTCTTGAAATCTGTGGGTTTCATCACCACCCGTATCCCATTACTCAACACCCACTCGGTCACGTTAAGCGTATCAATTCGACTTTCCGTCAACACTTTACCCGGCTTGGGCATTTGTGTAATCAGAGGTTCATCCGAAACATTCTCTTCATAGGGTGCGATCTCTTTTTGTTGCACTTGGGCCATAACAGCCAATAGATCGGCCTCTGTTGGTACGGGCATCCCTTCTTTTTCCGGCGTATTTACCATAACGACCCGATTGGTATCTGTAATCCATTGCGCCACCAAAGTATTGATTTCTTCAACTTGAATGGTTGGCACAAGCTCATTGTACAATTCATATTCATATGCAATGCCAGGAATGACTTCACCCGTCAAAAAATGACGAATATATTCAGAGGCAAACCCACTTGAACGCGATTTATCTCGCTCGCGATAACTTTGTTCAATACCCCGTAACATATTGATCTTCAACCGCTCCAATTCAGGTGCCGTAAATCCATGTCGTTGTACTCGCATTGCTTCTGTTAACACCGCATCCAAACCACGTTCGATGCCCCCTTCTTGAACACCTGCACCCAAAGTGTATGCAGCTTTGGTACGTACCATAGCGCCATAACTCGACCCGGCACCTAAAAAGGGAGGATTGGGTTTCTTTGTCAATTCCTGTAACCGTTGATTCAACATGCGGTTGAACATCGAACGGACCAACGATTGTCGATAATCCTCTTTGGTTCCTTGTGGAGAAACATCTTGCATAAAATAAATCGAAACAGAAGAACTTGTTGCTTCAGGATCTGTCGCAATAGCAAACAGAGTTTCTTCATGGTCAGGAATCGTATACGATGCACGCTCACGCCCATTCTCAACCTTTGTCAGTCCACCAAACGTTTCTTGAATCAAAACCTCAATAGAATCGGTATCAAAATCGCCCACCGCAACCACAGACATCAAATCGGGCCGATACCAGTCCTTGTAATATCTTGTAAGCGATTCATGTTGAAACGTATCCAGCAACGTTTTTTGGCCAATCGGCAAACGATCTGCATACCGTGAATCTTTTAACAACACTGGCAATTGTCGATCTCGCATGCGCGCCCTTGCCCCACGCCCCGTACGCCATTCATCCACCACCACACCCCGTTCTTTATCAATTTCCTCAGCATCAAAACTAACGAGGTGTGCCCAATCACCCAAAATCTGGAACGCTTTGTGCATCACCTCTACACTGTCTGTGCGCACTTGCAACTTATACACCGTCTCATCAAAACTGGTATACGCATTGAGATCTGCCCCAAAACGCATGCCAATACCCTCTATGAAATCCACAAGCGCTTGTTTTGGAAAATGCTCCGTGCCATTAAAAGCCATATGTTCTACAAAGTGTGCCAACCCTTGTTGGTCTTCATCTTCTAAAATCGATCCGGCATTCACCACCAACCGCAACTCTGCTCGTTTTTCGGGTCGACCATTCTCGCGAATGATATAGGTCAACCCATTATCCAACTGGCCTTTGCGTACAGCAGAATCAATCGGCAAAGTCGGCGACTCAGGAGGTACCACTACCTGAGGTTCGGGTGCCTCAGTGCCTTGCTGTGTTGTGGTACAGCTGCTTAAAACCAAACAGAAAAACAAAAAAAGATAACGTTTCATCAAAGCCCCCTTTGGCTCCTATTCCAACCTCTCCCCAATATGGGAAGAGAAGCGATTTTATCTTCCGTAACAATTGCTTCTATTCATAATCAAATAAGGTATTGGGAGTACAATCTCATAATTTCGGTGTCCAAACAGCTTCCAACTTCCGATGTGTAAATGTCTTTCCCTGTTCACCTGCATAATCACCCATAATTTGGCCATGACCTTCAATCACATATTTATAAATGACCAACCCATCCAATCCCACAGGCCCTCTGCTATGTAAACGAATCGTGCTGATGCCTACCTCGGCACCCAAACCGTAATTAAAACCATCGGCAAACCGCGTCGATGCATTGTGCATCACAGAAGCCGAATCTACAGCCTGTAAAAACCGTGACGCAGTCTGTTGATCTTCCGTCACAATCGCATCGGTATGATGGCTGCTATAGGTATTGATATGCGCAATAGCTGCCTCCACATCTTCAACGACTTTAATCGAAATAATTAAATCCAAATATTCTGTTTCCCAATCGGCCTCTGTTGCAGGCACAATATTGTCAGCAAGTCTCACCACCGATTCATCCCCACGCACCTCAACGCCCGCATCTTGATAAATCTTTACCATGTCAGGCAAAAAAACATCGGCAATATCTCGATGCACCAACAAAGTCTCTGCCGCATTACATACCGACACATATTGCGCCTTGGCATCCAAAGCGATGCGCTTAGCCTGCTCCACGTTGGCATCTTTATCCACATAGACATGGCAAATGCCATCGGCATGCCCCATCACCGGAATCTTCGTATTGCTCATGATATACTGCACCAACTCATTGCCCCCACGCGGAATGATCAAATCGATCAAATTGTGCAGATCCAAAATAGCCGCTACCTCTTCACGCGCCTCAAGCAAATGCATCCACCCATCGGGAATGCCCGGCAAACCCACCGTTGCAGCAATCATGACCTCAGCCAAAACCCGATTGCTATAAAACGCTTCACTTCCGCCCTTTAACATCACAGCATTACCCGACTTGAGACACAAACAGGCAATTTGTACCAACGCATCTGGGCGCGATTCAAAAATCACCCCAATCACACCAATGGGCACCGATACCCGATACAAATCTAAACCCTCGTCCAACTCGGTTGCCGTTAATGTTTTATTTATAGGATCTTCTTGACTGGCCACACTGCGCACACCCACCACAATTTGGCCCTTTAATTTGGCCTCATCCACCTTCAAACGCCCAAGCAACGGCGCACCCAACTTGCCCTCGGCAACCATTTTTTCTGCCAATGCCAAATCGCGGGCATTGGCTGCCAATATCTGATCTTGATTTGCAGTCAAAGCATGGGCAATGGCTTCTAAGGCATTGTTACGCTCTTCTTCGCTTGCCTGGCTCAATTGCAATGCGGCTCGGCGCGCGGCCTCTGCTGCGGCTTTGATATCATCGGCCATCATAACCTCCT
>JBLHJX010000054.1:0-24082 GCA_047619225.1 Candidatus Latescibacterota bacterium | reverse complement strand
GATTCGGTCGATGGGCAGGTGTGTGCGTTGGCATTTGGGCCGGGGCTCACTGTGGAGATAGCGCATATGAATGTGGTGAGAAATCATGGGTGAACGGCTGTGGGATGTGGTGATTGTTGGGGGGGGGCCTGTGGGATTGCTGTTGGGCAATCTTTTGGGACAGGCAGGCATTCGATGTTTGATTTTAGAGCGGAGATCTACACCCATAGAGGGTTCTCGTGCGATTGGTATTATGCCACCGTCCATGCTTATTTTGAAAAAATTGGGGTTAGACGGTATTTTTGCCAATGCGGGTGTTCGGGTTCAACATGTTTATGTTCATGATGAACGCGCGTGTTTGGGTGGGGTTGATTTTAGCGGTTTAGAAAATGCATATCCCTTTATTCTCTCATTGCCGCAGGTTGAGACGGTGCGTTTATTAAAAGAAAATCTCACGGCGTTTCCCTCGATAACATATTGTGAAGGTATGGCAATGGTAGATGTCAAACCGTTAGGTTCTGAGGTGCTTGTTGAAGCGCAGGACGAGGCGACAGGTTTTAAGCAGACGTGGCGTGCGGCTTATGTTGTTGGATGTGATGGTGCGCGAAGCAATGTGCGAGAAAAAATGCAAATTCCGTCGGTCGTGAAACCGTACGGGATTTCGTTTCTGATGGGTGATTTTGAAGATGAAAGCGGTTTGACAAACGAAGCCCATTTGTTTTTTACGCCCAATGGTTCAGTGGAATCTTTTCCTTTGCCAAACCAGAGGCGGCGATGGATTGTTTTGACGTCGCGTTATTTTAGCCGGCCAGATATGGCTTTTTTAATGGGTCGGGTACGCGCTTTGACAGCGCATGATTTGCGCCCATCTCATGTGGTTTGGGAAAGTACTTTTGCGGTTCAACGTTTGGCGAGCCAGCGATATTATAATGGGCGCGTTATTTTGTGTGGCGATGCGGCCCATGTGATGAGCCCTATTGGTGGGCAAGGGATGAATACGGGTTTTGCTGATGCGGCTTTCTTAAGGGATGTTCTGGTGGGTGTTTTGCGAGAAGGTCTGGATGCCGAACCGTTGTTACATCACTATGATCGGTGCCGAAAACGCGCATTTTGTATTGCGGCGCGGCGGGCTGCGCTAGGCATGTGGTTGGGGACACGCACGGGCTGTCTGCCTTCGTGGTTGCGCAGTGCATTTATTGGCCAGGTTTTGTTGCGTTCGCCAGTGAAAGCATATTTGCCCAAACACTTTGCAATGTTGACCATTCATCAGCGTGGTTTGTTTTGATGGGTTCAAAACCGACGTGTCACGCCTTTTTGATACACATTTTTGAATCTCCCGAAAACTGGGTGGAAATGAGATGACTTTGTGGCCAGATCTTTCAGTGCGCTATGATGGGCCAGAGTTGATGGATGATCCTACATGCAATGCAGCGATGTTGTTTCGTACATTGGCGCAATTTCGTTGGGTGAATATGGCGGTGTCACGCTATCGTTTTTTTTTGAAGCGGTGGATCGTCGCAGATATGATGCGTGAGACAAAGCGCGTGTATCATTTGGTGGATGTGGGTGCTGGGGGATGTGACATTGTGGTGTGGTTATTGCGGCACTGTGCACGAAAAGGGTTGAAACTTAAAGTAACAGCATTAGATGGGGATGTTCGTATTGTGAATTGGGCACGCGAGCGGTATGTGGATGTGCCGAATTTGGAGATTGTTCACGGACAGGCTTTTGATGTGGCACAGTGTGAGGATGTGGATTATGTGTTTTCCAATCATGTGTTTCATCACTTGCCCGATGAAGTCATTGTGCACTTGCTGAATACGATTGGAACTGTGGCGCGACGGCGGTTTTTGGTGTGCGATTTACGACGCAGCCGGTTTTCATATGTGTCTTTTACATTGCTGGCACGGATGTTGTTGCACAATAGTTTTTCGTTTATAGATGGACAGATTTCAATTCGAAAGGGATTTGCGCCGAGTGAATTAGAAGCGCTGTTGGCGCAGTCGGAGGTGCTTGAGCAATGCCAAATTTTGCGGACATTTCCTGGTCGGTTGGCGATTGTGGGTGAACGGGTGTTACGGTGATGTACATTGTATCGCATATGATATTTGAAAAACTGGGCCAAAAGCTGTCATGCTTTTGGCCCAGTTTCGTGTCTAAAACATGTGCAAGAATTTCACCATCGTGGTGTGCGGCAAGAATATTGTTTGCCACTAAAGGTGAGTTGTGTTTGTGCCATGGTTTCGAGATTGATTTTCCAATATCCAGATTTTGCCATGGTAGAGGACGGTTTCTGTTGTTTCGTTAAAATGCGTGCGTGCAAAGATGATTGGGTTTGTATAGGCCATTGTGCTCTCCTTTATTGGGCGTGTGGATGGCAATTTAAGGGGCTTTGGTTGTTTGTCAAAGGTGAAAGGTGAACAGGTTGAACACTTTAGAAGGTTGAGATGGCACAGGTTGTTCTATTATTTTTTTAATCGTTTTGTGAATCGATTTTTATAGGGTTCTATTTCTAAACGATTTAAGGCGAAAAAGGACAATCGGCACGTTCTTTGCAAATCAAACCTGGGGTTTTGTCACTTGGAGGTTTACATGGACACGGGTTTGATTGTCTTACGGTCGATGGGTGAATTGCGAAGAGCAGCGGCAGAAGGCCATGCCTATTATAGTTGTGAGCGATTTGAAGATCGTTATGGGCGGTTGGTGGTGGGCATTGGCGCGCGTTTGGATGGGCGCATTTTACGAACGGTTGCAAAGTTGGGGCGCGCGTCGGTTCATGTGAGTCCTGTGGCGTTATATGATGGTAAGCGTTTTCAAGGTATGTTGGAGCAGGTACACAATCCATCTGTAAACGAACCGGATGGCGTTCTGGAAATGTATGAAGCATTTGCCCGTGTGCATCCTTATGCAGCCAAAAAGATCGCGGCATTAAACCCACAACCGGTAGATTTGGAACATGGGTTGTGTGTTGGGCGTTATGTGCGACGATTGATGAAGGCCTATAATCGCATTCAAAAAATGGGTGCGTATCAATTTTCGCCAAAAGATATGATGTCGGGTTTTATAGCCGGGATGGTGCACGACATCGGTTGTTGGTGTGATACAAATAGTTGTGGACATGCAAAACGTGGAGCCGATTTTATAAGCAATTTGGTGGTGGCGTCAAAATGGATTCAAACACTGGCTTATGGCGTTGAAAATCATCACGCGAAATTAGCTGAGTGTGTCACTGAGCAGATGTTTCACGTGTTGCCACTTATTTTAGCTGAGGGCGTGGTTGAGGGTGAGCCACTGGTAATGGATGGTTTGGTGACCGAGGGTATGACTGATCAGGTCAAGGATTTATTCATTTGTTTGTGCAATTTAGAACATATGATCCCCCCATTGGCCGTGGTGCGTTTGCGCCATCGAGAGCATGGTTTGAGGCGTGAGTTGGCGGTGCGGTTGCGGTGTGATAAGGATCAGAGATTTGAACCCTTTTTGTTGCGCTTTGCACAAGTAGATGCTCGTGGACGCCCAAAACCGATATCTCTGGAACACCGATGTTTGATTGGGCGTGGGCATCCCGATTATGAAGGGTGCGAACGGGTGGTGGTCGATTTGTTGTCTGAGGCAGTTTATGCGCGGCTGTTCAAAGACTATGAAGGATTAATTGCGGTGTACCAACGTCTTTTGTCAAAAGATCGTAGTGTTTATGAAAAAGTTTAAGATGCTGGTCGTGTAAAAAAGTTGACGGTATTTATAACAAAGCCCTCGTGTTTAAGACACGAGGGCTTTTAATTTTTTGGACACCCATTTTGTTTTTGCGAGACGCAATGGATCTGTTATTTCGCTGAGCGAATGACGAGATCGGCAGCGCCAAGAAAGCCATAAGATCCGTCGAGGAAGGCTTGGAGAAGGCTCTTTGCATCGAGGTCGGAGGTGTCGATTTGGAATTTCTTTTTGAAGAGGGATTTGCGGAACTCTTCTTGAAAGGCCTCTTGGCAGGCTTCGATGTCTGATTCGGGTACGATGTTATACTCGTGTGGGTCATTTTGCATGCGTTGCTTGATGACGTCGGCATTGGTATTGAGCAATACGAGGATGGTATCTTTTGGCATGTCTTGCTCCCAGGATTGCGGGTGTTCTATGGGGCGTGCAAGACCGGGGTAATAATAGCGTTGGCCGTAGACAGCTTCTTCGGTGTGGAACCCGGTGAGGATAATGTGTTCGTATTTGTTGATGAGGCGCACATGGTAGGCTATTTGAAAGCGCTGGAAACGCTCCATGATAGATTCGGGTACTTCGGTCATGGCTTTTTGATCGACAGGGTCTTTGAGGGTTTGCTGATCGGGAACGGAGAAGTGGTCGTCCATGTGATGGCGAATGCCACATTCCATGCCCCATTGTTGAAGGGCGTTGGCGAGGGTGGATTTGCCTGTGTATTCGGTGCCGACGATGATGACGCGCATATCAAACTCCTTGAAATATGATTTTTAACGATAAAAGTACAAGACGGCCTCCCCGTCAAATGAAGAGGTAAACTCGTGCTTTTGATCGCCAAGCGCCAGGCTTTTTTCGACCGTATGGCCATAGAACCCGTGAGGTAAATGGCTTCGCCCGTGTTGTTGGTAACCTAACAAGGATTGTTGGGCATTGGTGAAGCGGGCCGTTAAGGGTAAAACAAGGTTATTCCTTGGTGGCGTCTAAAATGGCGCGAATGCGGTTGGCATCTGTGATGTGGTGCGTGTACTCCGATTGGGTGGGCGATGAGAAGGCCATTGTTTCGTTGCGAAATTGCATGGGGCTTTCTGTTTGTATGCGCCCTGAAAAGTGGATTTCTTTTGCGTTTGTTTTTTGGATCATAGATGCGACGTTTTTTTCGTGAATGCCGCCGCCAGGCATGATGGGGATGCGGTTTTGAGATTGTTCGACGAGCTTTTGGATGGTTTCGATGCCTTGGTCAACTGAGGGTGTGCCACCTGAGGTGAGGATGCGGTCTATGCCGAGATCAATGAGTGTTTCGAGTGCTTCAAAAGGATCGCGGGTGAGGTCAAATGCGCGGTGGAATGTGGGATTGAGTGGGCGTGCGGCTTCTATGAGTGCTTGGGTGCGCTGGGTGTCGATGGTTCCGTTGGATGTTAAGATACCGAAGACGATGCCATTTGCACCTTGTTCTTTTGCAAAGGCGATGTCGTTTTTCATCGTGTCAAATTCTGCGGGTGAATAACAGAAATCACCTCGGCGAGGTCTGATCATAATGTGGATGGGTAGTTGGATGTTTTTGCGTGCGTGTTGGATGAGCCCGGCACTGGGCGTGAGGCCGCCTTCTGAGAGGCTGCTGCACAGTTCAATGCGGTGCGCGCCTGCTTCTTGTGCGGCAAGGGCGCCGTCGAGTGATTCGACGCATATTTCACAGAGAATGTTGGGCATTTTTTTAGTTATAAACGAGGGTCGATGGGTTCGCTTTCGAGGGCGAGTACGCCAAATACACAACCGGTGTCGATGTTGAGGGTGTTGTTGAGCCATTCGGGTTGGGGAATGGGTGTGTGCCCGTAGATGATGGATGCTGTGCCGCGATAATCGGCTGCCCAGTTGTATCGGATGGGCAACCCAAAGTCGTCGGTTTCACCTGTGGTTTCGCCATAGATGCAAAGGCACGCACGGCACCCGATGTGCGCCCGGCAAGGTCTTCTTTCATGCCTGCGTGTGCAACGACAAGGCGACCTTCATCGAGCACATAGTGGCTGACCAAGCTGTCGAGAAATTGCGTGGTTTGTTTTTTGAATACGGGGGATTCTTGTGACAGCTGTTCGAGCGATTCGGAAAGGCCGTAGGTGGGTTTTACTTTTTTGCCTTGTAGTGCACGTACGAGTCGCACGTCGTGGTTGCCGGGTACACACAGGGCGGTGCCAGCTTCGACCATGTTCATGACCAGTTTTAAGACGTCTGGTGTTTTGGGGCCGCGATCGACCAGGTCGCCTACAAAAATGGCTTTGCGGCCTTTGGGGGGCGTGACGCCATCGGGATTGATTTGGTAACCGAGTTTTTCGAGTAAGGTTTTTAGTTCGTCAAAACAGCCGTGTACATCGCCAATGATATCGAAGGGACCGGTTTCCTCTCTTCGATTGACCCATACTTTTTCGCGTGTGACCTCAATGCTGTTGATTTCTTCCTCGGACTTGAGCACATAGATGCGTCGAAAGCCTTCGCGTTTGAGACGTTTGAGAGATTGGCGCAATTGTTTGCTTTGTTGGCCAATGACGTGGTCGCCAAAGTTGCGGTCTACTCGGATTGCATTGCGTGCACGACATGTTTGTTCGGGTAAATCGAGCACAATGGCAATGGGCAATACGTGGTGGTCTTTGGCCAGTTGTAAAAGAGATTTGCGTGCAAAGGCTTGTACGTTGGTGGCATCGATGACGGTGAGTTTTAGGTTGGCAAGTCGTTTGGCGGCCACATAGTGCAGGGTGTCAAATGCGCCATCGGTTGCGGCTTGGTTGTTTTCGTCGTCGGAAACAAGCCCTCTGAAAAAGTCTGATGAGAGTATTTCGGTTGGCAAGAAGTGAGACTTAGCAAAGGTAGACTTTCCAGAACCGGATGCACCGATGACGACGAGTGAGAATTCGGGTAGGGAGATGTTTTTGTTTGGTTCCATTGCTTAATTGTCCACCTGTGTAAAAACACCCATTTGGGATGGGCCGCCTACTTCGGGGTCGTTGTGGCCAATGGGGTGGTATGTGACGGTGTATCCAAAACATTTGCACACTTGTGTGGCCCAGGTTTGAAATTCGGCGCGGGTCCATTCGAAGCGGTGGTCGTGGTGGCGGAACTTTCCGGCGGGTAGGGATGACCAGCGTACGTTGTAATCGGAATTGGGTGTGGTGATGATGACGGTTTTGGGATGGGCAAATTCGAAGACGACGCGTTCGAACATGGGCAGGCGCGAGAGGTCGATGTGTTCGATGACTTCGACGATGGCTGCGGCATCACATGTTTCGAGGCGTATGTCGCGGTAGACGAGGGAGCCTTGTAGGAGTTGAATGCGTCGGCGTCTGTTGGGAGGCATTTGGTCCAGTTTGAGGCGTTTGGATGCGCGTTCTAAGATGTGATGGGAGACGTCAATGCCGATGATGTTATCGAATTGTGGCTTTTGAAGGAGCAATTCTAATAGGCGTCCTTCGCCGCATCCCAAATCGACAATGCTTTGTGCGCCGCTTTTTTCACATTCTGATACGACGGCTTGGAGGCGTTTTTTGTGTAGGTTGAGGTTTTCTTCGAGTGTGGTTTCTTCTGATAGGCTTGTATTGTCTAACACAGCAATGGGCTCCTTTAATAATTGGCCAAAGGCTTCTCGTTTTAGGACGTGTTGATGTCGTAAATAACGGTCAACAATGACATCTTGTTTGGGGTGGGTGTCTAACCAGCCTTGGCCGTGATGGAGCAATTTTTCGATTTCTTCATGGTTGACAAAATAGTGTTTTTCGTCGTCGAGAACGGGGATGAGCACATAGAGATGGGCGAGCAGGTCTTGGAGACGGACGTTGCCTTTGACGGTGACCGTATAATAGGGGCTTTGGCCCCATTCTGGAAATGTTTCGTCGAGGGGTGTGGGTTGTGGTGATGGTTAAGAGCATGGGGTTTCCTGTGTTTTTTAGAAGCATGCCTTCGGCGACTTACTTTTTTTCTACAGCCAAAAAAAGTAAGCAAAAAAGGCCGTTCCTCAAGTGCCGGAAAGGCTGATTTTCCGCAAATACCCTCAGTGGGTGCATGGGTGCATGTGGCCTACGGGAGAAGGTGTTTTTACAAAGTGTATGGGTACAGGGAATGGTGCGGAAAATCGTGGGTGGTTCTGGGCGATGGAGGTGTTTGTGGGCATGGTATTAAACCTTAAATAAGGGGTGCAGATCTTCTAAGATGGCATCGGGTTCTTGGTGGTCGGCTTTTGCCGAGGTTGAAGACTTCGACTGCAACGGTTTTTAATGTGTTCATAAAACACAATTCTCCATGCAGTTTTTAAGGCGTGGCAAATGTTTTGGCGAAGATGAGGAAGTCGGCGAAGCCAATTTCATTGTCGGTATTGAGGTCGAATTGGGTGTCAAATGTGGGGTCTGAATTTTTTTTGCCAAATTGTTGGGCAAAGAGGATGAGGTCGGCAAAGTCGATTTGGCCGTCGTGGTCAAAGTCGGCAACGGGTGATATGGGGTTTTGGTATTGGAGAATGAACAGGCCGTGTTCGAGGTCGCTGAGGTAGACCAGGCCATTGGATGGGAAGGCAGACCAGGCGCCGTTGTAGAGTCTGTCGAGATAGGTTCCGCTGAGCAGGTATGCGCCCACTTCTGTGGGTTGGGTGGGGTTGGAGACATCGACGACGCGGAAACCGTCTTGGTAATTGCCTACATAGATGAGGTTGCCTTTGACTTGGATGTTGTGAATGCTGAGTGGGTTTCCTCTGCTTACGATTCGGTTGGAGCTTTGGTAGGTGCCGATTTGTTTGGGCGTATTGAGACTGTTGATGTCGATGATGCGCATTATGCCACCGGGTTGCTCGTCGGTGATGAATACGAGGGTACCGTCATCGGAGGGTACTGCGCTGTGTGTCCAGCCATTGTTATAGGTGTGGGTAGAAATTTTTACGGGATTTTTGGGGTTGGACACATCTAATATGCGCAAGCCCGCTTCGGCATAAGCAACATAGGCTCGGTTGTTGACCACGGATAGGTCGTGTGGAATGATTCTTTTTGGGAGGGTTTGTTCTGTTTCTGGAATGGCCCAGTCGCTGACTTTTGTTGGATTTTTTGGATTTGATATGTCGAGAATTTGAAGGTCGCCTGAGTTGTTGATGAGGTATGCATGGTGGTCATAGATGTAGGTGTTGTGTACGCCAAAATCAGAGACGTCTTGTGTATATTTGGATATCTCAATGGGATGGGTTGGGTCAGAGATGTCGAGAATTTGAATGCCTAAAAGGCCTTCGTCGAAGATAAAGGGCAGATTAAACCCTTCGTTGGTGGCAATGGCGATGTTGTCTTTTATCTTGATGTCTGAAATGCGTGTGCGTTTGTTGATGTTTGTCCAGGTGGGGTTTCCGGTGTTGGAAATTGTGAGGCCAAAGGGTGCGCTGATGTTTGGGCCTGTGGCATGAACGGTTAGTGTGTTGAATTGTGGATCGAGTTTAAAGATGGTGCCGGTGGTGATACCGAGTGTGTGTGGATCGGCATGGCGGTCTGAGATGTATATGTCGCCATTTTGGTGTATGGCCAACTTGGTTGGGCTATGTAGTTGGCCGTTTGAGCTGAGAACTTGGGTTGCTCCGGTTTCAGGATTGATTTTGAGTATTTTGGGTTTGGCATTGAGGGGATAGATGCCCGGGTCGATGGCGATGATGTTGCCATTTGGGTCCAGGGCAATGTCTGTGAGCAAGGCAAAGGGTTCGGCGGTGGTGAGGTTGCCAGAGACTATGGCGTTAAAGGCACCTGTGTTGGCGTCGAGTTTGTAGAGTGTGGAGGTTTGATTGGTGCGGTAGTCGCCTATTTGGGTGAAAAAAATGGTGCCCGTTGGGGAGACGGCAACCCCATATGGAAAGGTGATTTTGGAATCTTGAAGAAGGGGCGTTACGTCGCCGGTTTGGAGATCGACGCTAAAGATGCCACTGCCTCCGTTGGATGCATTGGCGACAATGAGTTTGCCGTTGGGTGCCAGTGCAAGATCAAAAGGATGTGTGAGGGGTGTGCCTTGTGTGAGTGCAGTAATGGCATGGGTTTGGGGATCAATTTTATATATGGTACCGGTTTTTTCAACAGAAGAGAGTGTTTGTTTGAAACCGGTGATGCGCGTGTAGCCATAATCGGCGATTAAAAATGTGCCGTCGTTTGTTTGAATTACGTCTGTTGGGAGCAAGAAAGGATTGTCTGATACGACGTTTTGAATGGTGCTATTGGATAGGTAGGATATGTTGATGGCGGATTTTGGAAAGCGGCCCACTTCTTGGGGGGTAGATGGGTTGGAGACGTCGATGATGCGAATGCCATCGTAGGAATTGCCAAGGTAAACGTATGTGTCTTTGAGGTAGAGGTCGGTGAATGATTCGCGTGAGTCGGGTCTGAAATGGGCGATGCGGTCGGTGTTTTTGCGATAGGTTTCTTCTATCACTTGTAGGGGGGCATAGTTTAAGGGCATTTGTTCTAATTTGTTTTCGTCGTCTTCATGGGCAAATGCGTTTGAGAGGCACAAGAAGAGAGAGAGGATGATCGTACATGTTGTGTTTAACATGGTATGCTCTCTTTTTTGGTTACAACTTGCTGATATAGGTTTGGGATGGTGACTTTGTGATCGCCTTGAATATAGTAACTTTCACCGCCGTCGCGTACGGTGCGCACCAATATGGTTTTAAATGGGCGATAATAATAACGTGCGTCGGTTTTGGGTGCTTCTGTTTCTATGTCGTCCCCTAAGGGGATGAGGTCAAATACGGCAGTGGTAAATTTGGCAATGGTGCGGTTTTCTTGGTGGGCCACATTGCGTACCATGGCGAGGGCTTTGAGATAGACTTCGGGGCCCATAATGGCGGTGCCGATGTTGAGCAATACCCCGCCTTCGAGGTGGGAGACCGATTCGGTGAAGACGAGGAAGTCGGTGTAGCTGGATGCGCCAATGGATGCGCCGTCGCAATTGGGGTGTTCGTGGACAATATCATAACCGAGGCTTACGTGTGCGGTGATGGGAATGTTAAGGCGCACGGCAGCGGCAAAGACGCTGATGTTGGCATGGGGCAGGTTGTTTTGGATGATGTGTTGGCCAACCGCTTCGCCTAAGCCGATTTTTTTGTCGACGGCTTCTTGGGCAATGGTGTTGAGGGTGCCTGATTCTGTCCAGAGGCCAAACTCGCCTGTGCGAATGTAGCGGGGCACACTTTCTGTGGTTGCGCCAATGAGGGCGAGTTCAAAGTCGTGAATGGCACATGCGCCGTTGCCTGCGATGTGGGTAATGAGGCCGCGTTCCATCAGGTCGATGAGATAGGGGGCTGCACCAGAGCGAATGACATGGGCACCGATCATGAGGACGACGGGGCGGTCCTTTTGGCGGGCTGCTACGATGCGGTCGGTGACGGTGTCGAGTTTGGGGTTGTCAAAAGGAGGTATGGGCGTGTTTAAGGTGGGGAATTGGTCGATGGTGATGTCATGTTCACGTTCTGAGAGGGGACGGAGCTTAAGTTTGGAACGGTCGAAAGTTGGATAGGGCATGGGTGGCCTCGGGTTATAAGTCACACAAGTAGGCGATGAGGGCTTCTTGCTCGGCGTAATGAGGTACGATGATGTCGGCGCCTACGGTGATGAGGCGTTCTCGTTTCCAGGGGTTGAGTTTTTCACGGTTGACTTCGTCTGATGCGACGCCAATGGTGGTGCCGCCTACGGTTTTGACATTTTCGATTTCGACATAACCATCTCCAAAACCGAGCAGTTCGGTACCTTTGATGGCGTGGGTTTTGAGAATATTTTGGATGACTTGGGCTTTGGAGAAGTCTTGGTACTGATCTTGGGCACCAAATATGCGATCTTCAAAATAAGGGGTGAGACCCAAAAGATTGGCTTCTTGGCGTACAAATGCTTCGTCTGTCCCGCTGGCCAAATAGAGCACCAAACCGCGGTCTGCAAGGTTGTCGAGTAGGTTGCGGGTGCCTATGACCATGAGGTCATCGGCTGTTGTGGTGCCCGATGTGAGACCGTGAATTCGGTTTTTGATGTGGCTGTTGAGCTGGTCGTTGAATTGTTGCTTGTAGTAGAGTGGCTCCTGGGCTTTGCCGCCGCGTTTTTGAATTTCTTCACACAACTGAATCATCTGATAGATGGTTTGTTTGCCTGTGAGACGATCTACGTAGTCTATAACCAACGTTTCAAGCTCGGTTTGGGTTTCGTTTGTGTTGAGTTTGCACAGTATTTCAACCATCATGGGGATCATGATTTCTCGCCATCCTTGACGAATGAGCGATAGGGTGCCGTCAAAGTCGAATACAACAGAGCGATATCTGCCTTGTTTGATCGTCGTGGTTATTTGCTCAATGGTTTGTGTTTGGGGTATATTTACTAACATGGTGTACCTGTTTCGATTGTTGGTGTATAAGAGAGAAACGATGGGTTTGTCTTGACTACGTATAGGGCGGGTAATTAACAGTCTACGACCCAAATGTCAAGAATTTTGGCGGGGTTAGATGATGATGTATCGGCAAATCTGTTTGGAAAAAAACCGTTCTCGGTTATATTATGAAGGTCTGTTTCATACTTTATGCTGGTGTTGTGGAGACATATGTCTATTGTTCAGCGGGTAGCAGCTACCACCAAAAATGGCATGTTTCGCCTTATGGCTGTTGATGATGGTGCGCAAACACATTTTGAATTGTACATTAATGATATGTTGCATATGGCAACGTATTTTTCAGATTTGGCTGTGCAGTTGGCCAAGGCGACGTTGTCGGGTGTTACGGTGCGCCATGCCGAGATTTTGATGGGCGGTTTGGGTTTGGGTTTGACGCTGCGCCATATTTTAGATCATGAAGCGGTGCAATCTGTTTGTGTGGTGGAGTCTCAACCTCGGATGGTGGATTGGAATCGGGAATATTTGGGCAATGCCGATTTGTTAGACGACCCCAGGGTCGAGCTGATTGTGGGTGATTTTTACGACTATGTACAAGGCACGCCCCGTAATTATCACGGCATTACAGTGCATATCGACGAAGGGCCCGACCAGGTGGTTCGGGTTGAAAATCGTCGGATATATGGTTTGCAGATGTTACAGGTTTTGCAATCGCGGTTGCGATCGGGGGGGGCGCTGGCCATTCGGGCATTGCAGCCTACCCCTTCTTATGAACGGGCATTAAAAATACATTTTGACGAAGTTGAATTGTTGCCCGTTATTGATAAAAATACTACAGGTGAAGATCAGGTGTGTGTGGTATATCAGGCACGTGCATAACGTTTCTCCTCCATTGGATGGATAGGTTTTGAAAGGAGCTGTGAGATGGGTAAAGACTCCCTCACAATTACAGACAATCGAACAGGTCAAACATTTGAGATCCCCATTGAATATGGTACCTACCCCAAATATGGTGCGGCAATTCCTGCGGCAGCATTGCGGGCCATTAAGGTGGATGATGATGATTTTGGCCTCATGACGTATGATCCGGGGTATGGCAATACGGCTGCGTGCAAGAGTTCGATCACGTTTATTGATGGTGAAAAAGGCATTTTGAGGTATCGGGGATACCCGATTGAGCAGTTGGCTGATCAGTGCACCTATTTGGAAGTGGCCCATTTGCTTTTGTATTCCAAGTTACCCAACCAGCAAGAATTGAGTGCTTGGGAAACAGATATTGTTTCTAATTCTATGGTTCATGAAAGTATCAAGGAAGTTTTGGGTGGTTATCGTTACAATGCACACACGATGGGCATGTTGGTGGGTATTTTGGGTGCAAAGTCGACGCTTTATCGCGATTCTCGGAATATTGAAGACCCTGAGGCGGTGGAGTTGCATACACGTCGGTTGGTGGCCAAAGTGGCAACGGTTGCGGCATTTGGTTTTCGGCACAGCCGGGGTTTGCCCTATATCTATCCCAACCCAGATTTAAGTTATACAGCCAATATGCTGAGTATGCTTTTTGCACATCCGGGACAGAAGTATCACCCCAACCCCGTTTTAGAACGTGCCTTAGAAGTGCTGTTTGTTTTGCATGCTGATCATGAGCAAAATTGCAGTACCAGTACGATGCGGGGTATTGGCAGTAGCCATGCCGATCCCTATTCGTCCATTGCGGGTGCGGCAGCTGCTTTATATGGTCCTTTGCACGGTGGCGCCAACGAAGCGGTGTTGAAGATGTTAAATGAAATTGGATCGGTTGATAAGGTGCCCGCGTATATTGAGCGTGTAAAGAAAAAAGAAGTGCTGCTGCAAGGGTTTGGACATCGGGTGTATAAAAGCTATGATCCCCGAGCAACCATTATTAAAAAGACGGCTGATGAAGTATTTGAGGTGACGGGTAAAAACCCGTTGATTGATATTGCTTTGGAATTGGAACGGATTGCTTTGGAAGACGATTATTTTGTGTCGCGCAATTTGTACCCCAATGTGGATTTTTATTCGGGCATTATTTATCAGGCGATGGGCTTGCCTGTGGATATGTATCCGGTGTTGTTTGCGATTCCGCGCACGTCGGGCTGGTTGGCGCAGTGGCGTGAGCTGTTGGCCGATAAAGAACAACGTATTGCTCGCCCGCGTCAGGTGTATATGGGTGAAGATGTACGGGATGTGGAACCGATGGGAAGTCGGTAATCCCCCTTAGCAGGTTATTATAGATGAGTTTTTTAAGCGCAGGTGCCGGTTTAGGTACCTGCGCTTTTTATTGGGTAGAGCGTGGGGTGCAGGAGCGGAGCGTAAAAGCAGTGGGTGGGGTGTAAAATGGGGGTGGTTGTGATAGAAATGTGATGAATTTGTGACTTTTGGGTGGTTGATTATCGGGGGAGAACGCTATATACTATAAGGGCACAAGGATTATTAGGTGGTCACTGTCTTTAAGGAGCGTGATATGGCATTTATTCATATTAAAAAAGATTGGGTTTTGTCTGACCGTTTGGCGACGCCTGAAGATGTGTATGTGAACCGGCGGTATTTTATGAAAGCGATGGGGCTTGTGGGGGCTGGGGCGTTGATTGGGGCATCTTCGGGGTGTGAGGCTGCTGGGGATTTTGTGGTGGAAGTGCCAGAGTCTATACCTGGGCTGTATCCGGCAACGCGCAATGAGAAATATAGGGTGGATCGGGCTTTGACGCCCGAGAAGATTGCGGCACAGTATAATAATTTTTATGAGTTTACGACGGATAAAGCGCGTGTTCATACGTTGACGGGTAAATTTGAGATTCATCCTTGGCAGATTGAGATTGCTGGGGAGGTTGAAAAACCAGGGGTGTATGATTTGGATGATTTGTTGAAAAAAGTGACTTTGGAAGAGCGGGTGTATCGGTTTCGGTGTGTGGAGGCTTGGGCGATGACGGTGCCGTGGACAGGGTTTCCACTTAAGGCGTTGATTGATCAGGTGCAGCCAAAGTCGGGTGCTAAGTATGTGCGTATGGTTACGTTTAATAGGCCCGAGCAAGCACCAGGTATTAAGAACGAGTCGTGGTATCCGTGGCCTTATTTTGAGGGGTTGACGATGGCTGAGGCGACGAACGAATTGACGTTGTTGGCAACGGGGATTTATGGTCATGCGTTGCCCAAGCAGCATGGTGCGCCTATTCGTTTGGTGACGCCTTGGAAGTATGGGTATAAGAGTATTAAGTCGATTGTGAAGATTGAGTTTACGAAGCGGAGACCGTCTACGTTTTGGAATGAGTTGGCGCCCAAAGAGTATGATTTTTATGCCAATGTGAATCCTAAAAAACCGCATCCGCGTTGGTCACAGGCGAGTGAGCGGTTGATTGATACGGGGGATCGGGTGCCGACGCGGATGTATAATGGGTATGAGGAGCAGGTGGGGCATTTGTATGGGTAAACTTTTTGCCTTCGGCGACCTACTTTTCTTGTAACACCACAAGAAAAGTAGGCAAAAGAAAGGTGCCCCTGCGGGGGGCTTTAATGAGCGTCAGTGTTTTTAGGGGGGGAGGCCGCCCTCGCCAGCCCGCGTGGTTCCCGCCCTTCCGCGTATTCCATACGCCCCTTCCGCAGCCACCCAACAGCACACCACCACCCACCCAACGGCCCACCCTGCCGGGAGGTGGGAATTGGGGTGGGTAGGATCTGAGGGTGTTACACGTGTGCTGGAAAATCCAAGATTCTATTTTTGACCTGAGAGACAAAAGCCCGATAGCGTACGCTATCGGGCTTTTGTTACATTCATTGTGTTAGATTATTTTTTGGGTGGGGTTAAATTCGGGTCTGGGTAATAAATGCAACTTCTTGCCTTCGGCGACCTATTTCTTTAACGGCCAAAGAAAGCCGCCCCTGCGGGGGTTTTTAATGGGGTTTGGTGTTTTTGCGGGCTTAGGCCACCCTCGCCAGCCCGCGTGGTTCCCGCCCTTCCGCGTATTCCATACTATATTGGTCCCGTTAAGCAGCGAGACACTCGTAAGAGTAGTATCTTACCATCCAAAAGGAGGTGTCTCTTGGCACAAGAACCCAAGTTCAGTGATGCACAAAAAGGGGAATGGCAACGCTGAATGCGGGTATTGACGATGGGGGGAGACTGGGTATAATCCCCTGTGTCCCCTTGAAAGGGGAGGGTGTTTGGGGAGGGTTGAATTTTTGGACGTATGGCGTTTTAAGGATTTTATATTTATATTATTTGGTAATAAGAAGATAAAAAGGCTTTTAAATGGGGGGTTTAGTTTAGAAAATTGATATTTGACTGATGTCAACAGTATTAATTAATTGGTTTGTGATTAGAAGAGGGTGGGTTAAGGGTACTGGTTTTGGGATGTTTTTTAAGGGGTGGCATATGTTTGGATTTTTGGGGCGGTACACACAGTGGTTGCACGGGCGGTGGCCTTCGGGAGGGGTGGAGGCGTTGCCGGAGGTGAATGAGGATGGGTCTACCAAGGTGCCGGGGTTGTTTGTGGTGGGAGATTTGACGGGGATTCCGTTGTTGAAGTTTTCGTCGGATACGGGGGCGCGGGCGGTGCAGACGATTGTGGAGGCGGTGGGGTTTGCGCGTCGGGTGCAGCGGGTGGGGGTGTTTGATTTGGCGATTGTGGGTGGGGGTGTGGCGGGAATGGCGGCGGCGATTGAGGCGAGGAAGTTGGGGTTGGCGTTTAAACTTTTGGAGGCGTCGGAGCCTTTTTCGACGGTGGTGAATTTTCCCAAGGGGAAGCCGATTTATACGTATCCGACGGAGATGATTCCGGCTGGGGCGTTGCAGTTTTCGGACACGGCAGATGTGAAGGAGCGGTTGCTTGAGGAGTTGGAGGCGCAGACGGTGGGGATTGATTCGGTGATTGCGCGGGCAGAGTGTGTGGTGCGTGAGGGGGATGTTTTGAAGGTGGTGGTGCCCGAGGGTGAGGACGTGGTGGCGCACCGGGTGATTGTGGCGATTGGGCGGTCGGGGAATTTTAGGCGGTTGGGCGTGTCGGGTGAAGATTTGGATAAGGTGTATAATCGGTTGCACGACCCGAAAGAGTGGAAGGGGCAGGATGTGTTGGTGGTGGGTGGGGGTGACAGTGCGATTGAGACGGCGGTTGCGATTGGGGACTGTGGGGGGCGTGTGACATTGTCGTATCGGCGGGCGGAATTTAGCCGGCCCAAACCGGAGAACGTGTCGCGGCTTGACGCTTTGGCGCAAGGGGGAGCGCTTCGGGTGATGATGGGGAGTGAGGTTGGGGAGATTGGGGACGGGGGGGTGACGCTGAGGACGGGGGACGATGAGGAGACGATTGAGAATGACGTGGTGTTTACGTTGTTGGGGCGTGAGGCGCCTTTGGATTTTTTTAGACGATCGGGTGTGCCCATTCGGGGGGAGTGGCGTGCGTCGACTTGGGTTTCTTTTTCGTTGATTATGTTGGCGTGTTTGTTTGTGTATCATTGGAAGACGGGTGCGGGCATTCCGGTTTATGAGTGGTTTAAAGCGGCGAAGTTGTTTCCGTTTAATTTAACGGTGCCGGAAGATCCATCCAGTTTGTTGGGTACGATTTGGACGTCGATGACGCAGCCGAGTTTTTATTATTCGTTGGCGTATTGTGGGTGTGTGGTGGGTTTTGGTTTTCGACGGATTAAGAGACGGCAGACGCCTTATGTGACGGTGCAGACGAGTACGTTGATGGTGATTCAATGTGTTCCGTTGTTTTTGTTGCCGTACATTTTATTGCCGTGGATGGGGCACAATGGGTGGTTTTCGGATGGGGCCCTGTTGAAGCCTTTGGCGGATGCGTTGTTTCCGGTGACAGAGTGGGACCCACACGGGCGGGAGTATTGGCGCAGTTTGGGGCTAATTTTGGCGTGGCCTTTGTTTGTGTGGAATGTGTTTAGCAGTGAGCCGATGTGGGTGTGGTTGGGTTTTAGTTTGGTGCAGACCTTTGTGGTGATTCCGCTGATTGTTTGGCGCTGGGGCAAGGGGGCTTATTGTGGGTGGATTTGTTCGTGTGGGGCGTTGGCCGAAACAATGGGAGATGCGCACCGGCACAAGATGCCGCACGGGCCAGTTTGGAATAAGGTGAATATGGTGGGGCAGGTGATTTTGGGATTTGTGTTTTTGATTTTGGTTTTGCGGCTTGTGGGGTGGTCGTTGCCTTATGATCATTGGGTGAATGCGGGGTATATGGGTTTGTTTATGGGCAAGACGGTGGATTGGGGCAGCTTGCCATTTCCGCTGACCTTCTTAAATTATGTGTGGTCGGTTGATTTGTTTTTGGCCGGGATGATTGGGGTGGGGTTTTATTGGCACTTTAGTGGGCGTGTGTGGTGCCGGTTTGCGTGCCCGCTGGCAGCGTTGATGCATATTTATGCGCGGTTTTCAAAGTTTCGCATTTTTGCAGATAAGAAGAAGTGTATTTCGTGCAATGTGTGTACATCGGTGTGCCATCAGGGCATTGATGTGATGAATTTTGCGAATAAGGGTTTGCCAATGGAAGACCCGGAGTGTGTGCGGTGTTCGGCGTGTGTGCAGAGTTGCCCGACGGGGGTGTTGACGTTTGGACAAATTGATGGGGTGACGGGTGAGATTGCGAGGGTGGATGGGTTGGCGGCTTCTCCTGTGCAGATTCGGGAAAGGAATTGAGGTTATGGATAAAATTTTACTTGTTGAAGATGACACGGATATTGCCACATTGTTGGATTTACATATTCAGGATTTGGGATATGGGATGGATCACGCGGCAGATGGTGAGGTGGGGTTGGAGATGGCGTTGGCAGGGGAGTATCGGTTGGTGATTTTGGATTTGATGTTGCCCAAGATGGATGGGATGGATGTGTGTAAGGGCATTCGGGCGAAGAAAGAGAATTTGCCTATTTTGATGTTGACGTCAAAGTCGGAGGAGTTTGATAAGGTATTGGGGTTGGAGCTTGGCGCAGATGATTATGTGACCAAACCGTTTGGCATCAGAGAGTTGATGGCGCGCATTAAGGCGTTGATTCGGCGGTCGCAACCGGTTGAGGAAACGGACACGCGGGAAGTTTTGACGTGGGGACCGTTGGTGATCAACCTTGCAAAACGACGGGTGGACCGTGGGGGAGAGCGGATTGAGTTGACGTCTAAGGAATTTGATTTGTTGGTGCTGTTTGCCAAACATCCGGGACGGGTGTATAGCCGGGATCATTTGTTAGATTTGGTGTGGGGGTATCAATTTGAGGGGTATAATCATACGGTGAATTCGCACATTAATCGGTTGCGAGCGAAAATTGAAACAGATCCGGCACATCCTGAGTTGATCAAGACGGTGTGGGGCGTTGGATACCGGTTTGCCGAAGAGGAGGAGTTGGATCATGAAACAGATTCTGAATAGTTTATACGGCAAGTTGTCGGCGATATTTTTGGTTTTGCTGCTTGTTTTGGGGGCTGTACAATATTATGTGTCACGTGCGGCGTCGATGGATTTTGTGGCTGAGACCGATCAAAAGTTGAATCGCACATTGGCGCGGGATTTGGCCAAAAAATTTGGGCCTTATTTAATTGAAAAAGCCGATTATGGGGCTATTGAACATTCGTTTCATGAGTTGATGGTGATGAACCCGCGTGTGGAAATTTATTTGATTGATGAGGCGGGCAGTTTGTTGGCTTATTTTGCCGACCCCGCCAAGATTAAGCGGATGATTGTGGATATGGAACCTATTCGGGATTATTTGAACTCTGACGAATCGTTGTCGATGCCTATTTATGGCGATGATCCGCGCAGTGTGGATAGGCAAAAACCCTTTTCGGTTACGCCGGTACAAATTGGCAAAGGGCAAGCGGGTTATTTGTACGTGATATTGGGTGGCGAGCAATATGATTCGGTGTCGTCGATGGTGGCGCAAAGTTATACGGTGCAGACGAGTGCGTTTGTTTTGGGCGGGGCTTTTGCACTGACGGGTGTGGCGGGTTTGTTGTTGTTTTTTGTGCTGACCAAACGGTTGCGTGTGATGACGGGTACGGTGCAACACTTTGAACGTGGCAATTTTCAAGAGCGAATTTCTATTCAAACGGGCGATGAGATTGGCCAATTGGGTCGGGCGTTTAATCAAATGGCCGATACAATTGAGGCCAATGTGGAGCAGTTGAAGAAGAACGATGTGTTGCGCAGAGAATTGGTGGCCAATATTTCGCACGATTTGCGCAGCCCACTGGCGTCTATTCAGGGGTATTTGGAAACGGTGTTGATGAAAGAAGGGGATTTGGATCCTGAAAAACGCCGTCAGTTTTTGAATACGATTTACCTGAATGTGACCACGCTGAATCGGTTGGTGTCGGAGTTGTTTGAGTTGTCAAAGTTAGACGCCAAGCAGGTGGAACCGGAACTGGAATCGTTTTCAATGGCCGAGTTGGTGCAAGATACGGTTTTGGAATTTCAAGTGCAGGCCGAAAAGAATGGTGTGAACTTGCAAATGACACCGCCTGAAGATTTGCCGTTGGTGTCTGCAGATATTGGAATGATTTCGCGGGTGCTGTCGAATTTGATCGAGAACGCGGTTCGGTACACACCTGAAGGGGGCGAGGTTCACGTTTCGGTGACGCCAAGCAACGAAGGTGTACACGTGTCGGTGGCGGATACGGGGCAGGGGATTTCGGCAGAGGATTTGCCTTATATTTTTGATCGGTTTTTTCGTGCAGAGAAGAGTCGATCAAAAGGGGGGACGGGGTTGGGCTTGGCCATTGCACAAAAGATTGTGGAGGTACACGGGCGAAAGATTTCGGTGTCGAGTCGGCTGAATACGGGAACGACGTTTGCGTTTGATACACCACTGTCTGTGTAATTTCTCTTTGTTGAGAATGCTTCAAAAGCGGGTAACAATTGACCGAACGGCACAAGGGGATAAATCCCCTCGCTACATCAACAAAGCCCCTGTGGGGCTCCCTGCCCGGAAACCCCGAAATCGTTATTTTTGAACCATGCCCTTTTTTGTGATAATTTTGTGATATTTGAATGTTATATTTCTTCCACACACGTGGAGGTTGTCAAATGCGTTTCATTTGGTTTATGGTGTTTCTTCTGGTCGGTTTTGCCCCTGCAAATGCTCAGGTAGGGTCTGCTGTGCCGATGTTTTCCTTAAAGGACTCAGAAGGCACAACACATATGCCCGAGCAATATCGGGGCAAGGTGTTGGTATTGTTTCTCTTTGGGTTTAGCTGACCCATTTGTATGGGGGCGGCGCCTCCTATTGAGCAAGATATTTGGCAACAGTTTCAAGGCCAAGATATGGAAATGTTGGGTTTGGATGTGTACAATGGCAGCCCGCAGCAAGTGAACGGATTTCGGAATCTGACGGGGGTGACGTTTCCCCTGTTGCTTCGGGCGTCGGATGGGACAAATTATGGGGGGGCGGGGAGAGAATATTTGGTGGTGATTGATCGGAAAGGGATTGTGCGGATGTCTTTAAATGGCGCTTCGTCTGAGAATCGCCAACGTGTTGTCGATTTGATTCCGACGCTTCTTGCGGAGGTGGTGCTTCCCGAATTGGCTGTGGTGGGCAATGCGGCATTTGGATCTGTTGTTTTTGAGCAAACGGTTTCTCAATCGGTAATGGTTCAGAATACGGGCACGGTAACACTTTCTGTTTCGGAGGTTCGGTCTTCTTCTGAGCTGGTTTCTGTTGATCCTAAGATGTTTGATGTGGCACCGGGTGCATCCCGTGAGGTGACGGTGACGTTGGCTGCTCGTGTGAAGGGCGATATTTCGGCGATGTTGACGGTGGTGAGCAATGCATCGAATGATCAGGTGATTGATGTGGTGGCTCAGGTGCCCAATGTTGCGCCAATGGCCGTCAGTGATACCGTGCGTCTTGCGCCCAATGAGCGGGTGAATATTTCTGTGTTGCAAAATGATGTGGATTTGGATGGTGATGTGCTCGTGGTGTCGGCTGTGATGGTTGGGGAGAATAGTGAACGGGTGGTTGTCAATAGCGATCAAACCGTGCATTATCGGGCTTTGCCTGATTTTGTGGGGACGGATGTTTTTACGTATACATTGGACGATGGTTGGGGAGGCACGACAACGGGTACTGTGGTGGTTATTTTTGAAGCGGCTGTGGTTACAATGCCCGTGATTGAAACGCCAGTGGTTGAAACACCGATGTTGAACCAGCCTCTTGTTGGCGATTTTAATGGGGATGGTTTGGTGGGTTTTGGGGATTTTGTGTTGTTTGCACAGGGGTTTGGCGGGATGGACACTCGATTTGATTTAAATGGGGATGGTCAAGTGGGGTTTTCGGATTTTCTCATTTTTGGTGGTTTGTTCAATAAGGGCGAGGGAGGCAATGGGTAATGTGACTGCCAACGCGGTTGCACGATCTCTATGAAATCATTACATTATTGCTAAACAGTCGTATCCACCATTGGAGGCGCCTATGAATATTGAATATACTGTTCACATTTGGCAAGAAAGTGACCAGTTCGTTGCACACGCCATGCCCTTAGATGTCATGAGTTCGGGAGAGACAACAGAAATGTCTCGCAAAGCGCTTGACGAAGCTGTACAACTGTTTTTAGACACAGTTTTAGAGATTGGCACATTGGAAGAGGTTTTAGAAGAAGCAGGATATATATTCAAAGAAGGAGATTGGATCGGCCCTGCGTGGGTTTCAACTGAACGACATGCGACTGTAATGGGAGTTTGATGATGCCACGGATAGTGCCTGTACCCTGGCAAATATTAGAACAGGTATTTCTTGCAGCGGGATTTCGTTTTGTGAGGCAAGCAGGTAGCCATCGATCATATGTTAAAGAAGGAATATCCCGCCCCGTTGTGATACCAACCTACAAAGAGATTCCGGTATCAATCATCCGAACCAATATGAAAACTGCAGGAATCTCCAGAGACGAATATTTTAGACTGCTAAAAAAATAGTGACATCTCAGTTAAAACGAAAAGCCTCAACATCGATGATCATGTTGGGGCTTTTTTCGTTCTTCTCATTTATTAAAAAAAGACGCCAAATCGATCTGAAATGGTGCACATTTTCGATGAGACTTCCGATATCACCGTCGAATGTGCGTCGAGGTCTTTTTTTATACTCTTGTGACCCCTCCGTGAAACTTTCGTGATACTTTGAGACTATCTTTGTGGAGATATATAAAACAACAGTCGGATCGTTTTTCACGGGGGGTTACAGTATGAGAAAGATAGGTGCGTTGATGCTGGTCTTAGGGCTGGCGATTACAGGTTGTGGGCGCGATAACGCGCTTCGGTCGGGTATGCAGGATGACGCAATGGCATTGGGTAAACCTGCGAGCAAACTTGCCAACCCGCGTTCGGTGGTGGTGGCGACGTTGATGCAAGCTGGGTCGCCGGTTTCGGGTGCCACTGTGGCGTTGTCGCGTTCTGTGTCTGGTCTTGCTGCTGATTATCGTTGGATGGGTACAACCAGTGCTTCTGGTGTGGCAAGCATTGAAGTTTTGTCAGATCGTGGCAATGCCAGTGGTTATTATCAGATTCGTGCAACAGATGCAGCGGGTGCGATGATTGGGCATTGGGGCAGCGTGCCTATTAATGGTGGTCTTGAGCAAAATGTGATGTTGTCAGTCGGTGGGGCCGCACAGGTTTCAAATGGGGCAAGTATTGTGCCCAAAACGGTGTTTACGGTGCGTGTCGAAAATGTGTCGGTGGCTTTCCCTTATATTGGCAGTGGTGCGTTTAACACACCCGAAGGTTCCAGTGGCCCTGGGCCTTTGCTTCCTGGCAGCACGTATGTCTTTGGCTTTGATGCTGCACCGGGTGCGCGGTTGTCGTTTGCGACGATGTTTGTGCAGTCTAATGATTTGTTTTATGCACCTGGAGCGACGGGTATTGCTTTGTGGGATGCCAGTGGCACGGTGATTAGTGGTGATATTACGAGCCAGATCCAGCTTTGGGATGCCGGTTCAGAAATCAATCAAACACCTGGTACAGGTGCCGATCAGGCCCCACGTCAGGCCGCTGCGAATACAGGTGCAGCGGATCCCGATAATACGGTGCGATTG
>JBLHJX010000053.1:0-24181 GCA_047619225.1 Candidatus Latescibacterota bacterium | reverse complement strand
GCACTCCGGTGCTATTTATAGCACTCCGGTGCTAGAAACGACACCAAAATAAACCAGGAATATTCACACACATCAACGGCACGCAATTTGCGGGATGCTGTGGTGCGGGTGAGTGATCGAAATGTTTCATTTGTCGGACATCACCGCCGGAGTGGGTGCACCTGAGCGGATTGTTCATCCCCATAGTGAAGGACTTTACGTAATGCGCAGCGTCCTAAAGGAGTCCCTGATGCAACAGAGCGGAATCGAAGGTGAGCGACTATTAAAACTGGCGGTTGATGCGTCTCCCATAGGGATGGTTCTGGTCGATAGTGGTGGAGAAATTCTCCTCGTCAATTCCCAGACCGAAAAGTTGTTCGGGTATTTGCGAAAGGACCTTCTCGGGAAAAAGCTGAGTATCCTTCTCCCCGGTCGGTTTCACGCGACACTTTCCGAACAGATGCAGGAAATCTTCGGCGCTCGGGAGTCTCGCCCCATAAGTGCCGGGCGAGATCTCTTTGGACTTCGCCAGGATGGCGGGGAGGTCCCCTTAGAAATCAGTCTAAACCCCATCACTGCCGGAGAGGGCATATTCGTTCTGGCCTTCATCATTGATAACTCCGAAGGTCGTGAATTGGCGCAGTCTATCAAACAAGTTTTGAATCACGATTCCACTGACGAGGCCATCGTTGGCTATGATATGAACGGAGTCATCCAGAACTGGAACGGCGGAGCCGAACGAATCTTCGGATACTCCGCAGCTGAAATGATAGGGCAACCCTATTCTATATTGGTGCCGTCTGAACTCAGCGATGAGCCGGTGGAAATCTTGAAGCGCCTCCATAGCGGAGAACGAGTTGACTTTTTCGAGACTGTGCGCTTACACAAGGACGGTAAGCGTATCGGTATTTTCACAATAACGCATCCTGTCCACGACGATGCGGGTCGGGTCGTCGGCGCTGCGAAAATAGTGCACGACATCAGCAAATTGGAACAATCGCAGAGGGCATTGGTGTCGATTGTCACCCGTCAGACGGCAATTTTGAAAAACAGTCTCGATGGCATCATTACGATTGACCATCTCGGCAATATCATCGACTTTAATTCTGCGGCAGAAGCGATGTATGGTTATCAAAAGGAAGATATTCTGCATAAGAACCTGGCCTCACTGATCATCCCTCCGGCATTCCGGGAGGCTCATGCACAAGGCATGAAGCATTATATGGCGACTGGGGAAGGACCGGTCATTGGCCAAAGGATCGAAATCACTGCAATGCGCGCCGATGGGAGCGAATTCCCTATCGAACTGGCAATCTCAGCGATCACGAGCGGGGAAATTACTATGTTCACCGCCAGCACGCGAGACCTGACAGACCGCAAGAAAAGTGAAGTGGCGTTGGATGAACGCATTCGCCTGCTCATCATGAGTTCAGAAATCTCAGATTCGCTATCAGGAATAAAAAGTGTGCCAAGCTTGCTTCAAAAGTGTACAGAGTCAATTGTCGGTCAACTGGAGGGGGCTTTCGTCCGGATCTGGAGGGTCAGCCAATCAGGAAAAATTCTGGAATTGCAGGCCAGTGCCGGGATGTACACTCATCTTGACGGTCCACACAGACGAGTCCCTATCGGACGAGGCAAAATTGGCCTGATTGCCCAGGATCGCAAACCGCATTTCACAAACGAAGTTGAAGATGGCTCCGATGTGAATGATCAAGATTGGGCCCTCAGCGAAGGCATGGTTGCATTTGCTGGTTATCCGCTCATTGTCGAAGAAAACCTGATGGGGGTGATGGCCGTTTTTACCCAGCATCCTTTGTCCGATCCGGCCCTAGAAACTCTTGATACCGTGACCGATGCCATTGCGATAGGCATCAGCCGTAAACTCACCGAGGATGCTTTGGTCCGGAGCCAAAGGCATGCTCTGGCTGCAAATCAGGCCAAAAGTGTCTTTTTGGCCAACATGAGTCATGAAATCCGCACTCCGATGAACGGAGTACTGGGACTGACGCGGTTGATGCTCAACACCGACTTGACTTTGCAGCAGAGGGAATACCTGGAAATGGCAAACCGCTCTGCAGAGAGCCTGCTGCAAATCATCAATGATATTCTCGACTTTTCAAAAGTTGAGGCGGATAAGCTGACCCTGGTCTCTGAGGCCTTTTTGGTCGGAGAATGTATCGATAACGCTGTCAGTGACTGTCGTGTCAGCGCTCAGGCTAAGAATCTGGAACTCAGATACGACCTAGACCCGAAGATTCCGAAAATTCTCCGGGGGGATAAGGGAAGGCTGCGGCAGGTACTGCTCAACCTCATCAGCAATGCCATCAAATTCACAAACCGGGGTGAAATCGATATCACGGTCAGAACAGTGTCGGTTTCCGATGAAGAGGTTGAGTTGCACTTTTCCGTCCGTGACACGGGGATAGGCATTCCGCCCGAAAGATTGACTCAGGTCTTCGAGTCGTTCGAACAGGTAGACACCTCCGTTTCGCGAATTTACGGTGGTACGGGGCTGGGATTATCCATCTCCGCAAAACTCGTTTCATTGATGGGCGGCGCTCTGGAAGTCGAGAGCCAAATGGGCGTGGGGAGTACATTCCATTTCCACTCCCTGTTCCCTGTATCAACCGAGCCAATTCACCCAAAATCCGCGTATGCTGTATCAGAACTTCGGGACCTGCGGGTTTTGGTGGTGGACGGCGACGCCACAAATCGTTGCATCCTGCAGGAACAATTTATCCAGTGGAATATGAAGCCGTATTGCGTGGCGAACGGGAAAGAGGCTGTTCAGGCAATGCGTGAAGCCTGTTTCTCAGATGCACCCTTCTCGCTGGTGCTTCTCGATGCCCAGATGCCTGACATGGGTGGCCTTGTCGTAGCAAAAGAGTTGCGTGATATCTTTGATGCAAGTGCATTCCGCGGCCTCGCGATCATTATGCTCTTCTCGGAAGATCAGCAGCAGGATATTGCCCGTTGTCGGTCGATAGGAATCAGTTCCTGTCTCACCCACCCGGTCAGTGCATCCCAGTTGCTGGACACCCTTTTGAAGATTCTGGAAACGGATGCGTTGGGCGTGAGTCCAATTGCGTCGGCTGGGCAGTTGGCAGGCCGCCAGCTGCCTCAGAAAAACAAAGAGATCGCTCCACCCACTCCCATTTCGTCTCAATACAAAGCCAAACTCCGCATCCTCCTAGCCGAAGACAATATTATAAACCAGAAAGTTGCGTCTGGGATATTGCAAAGGGAAGGCTATGAAGTAACGATCGTCAACAATGGACTGGAAGCAGTTGAGGCTTTGGAGAATCAGACCTTTTGTGTGGTTCTAATGGATGTGCAGATGCCAATGATGGACGGCCTCGAGGCGACCTCAGTCATTCGGCAACGAGAGAAAGCCTCTGGCCGGCGTGTGCCCATCATCGCTCTAACGGCGCATGCAATGAAGGAGGACCGAGAACGGTGCCTGTCCGCGGGCATGGATGACTATACTACCAAGCCGATTGATCCTTTAGAACTGAAAAAAGCGATTATAAGGTGGACGCGATGACCAAGTAAACTCACCCAATAGGTTAGATCATAAATTTGGTCATAGTAATCCCCCAACATCGATGAGGACGATCTGCTTTTGGCTTAGAGCGCTGACCAGGACAGGCACCCAACTGTTATTTTTTTGAGTATATTAGAGAGATGATAAATGGCAAACAGGAATGGTGAATGATTAAGGAAAAAGGTTAAGCGATGATGTTTGATGCGAAGATGTTAAAACGGTTGGTTGGTGAGACGGTTGATAAAGATGTGGATGACACGGTTGAGATGGCTTTCGCGCTGGCGTTTTTTGTTTCGGTTGAACCTCAGGTCAAAGGAGTCATCGAAAATTAACTTTTATGTTACATGATGTGTATCGATATGAAAGCGATTGTGGATGTTGCAGAACATGGCCAGTGTGCCTAAAAAATGGTGAGCGTACTTTTTGATTTGATAAGTTGGATTTTGCATGGTGTAAATGGGTGTTTGATTTGGGGTTTGGAAATTTTGAAAGGCCACAATATGACATTTTGAGTGCATTGGCTCCAAAAGCATTTAATCTGCAGATGTATGGTTGCTCGGTGGGTAATTTGGCGCTGTTGGGTGATGGTGGAATAGATGTGGTTTTGGAGTTTGATGATGTTATGTGGGACAATGCAGACGGTTATCACCTCATGGCAACCTGGCAAACAATCGTGGGCGAGATTGAAGAGGTGTTGGGTATCCCTGAGGTTGATAGCATGCCCGCCTACCATGAAGGGCTTGCGAGTCTGTTAGGCTGCGAAGAATGGAAAGTTAAAGGGACAAAATTGATCGCCATATGCAATGCGATTAAATCGCGGTTCCTCCGTGTGGCCCCCCTACTCAAAGATTAAGTAGGGGATATCACGCCAGTTCGAATGTTGGGCTAAGGGCGCCTGACCTCTTCACCATCTTCTCATGGTACCCACCTATGTCTTTAAAAGAGCGATACACCGGTCCAAAGGCGTGGGAATGGAAATATGAATGCCATTATCGAAATGCATTTGGTGTTACGTTGCCAGTGTAACACTCCTGTAACAAAAAAACCAGTAATATCCGTAACGAAATTGATTACATGTAATCGGGGAAATAGGGAGATCAGATGAGGGGGGTGGCAAGCGGATAGTTCGGTAGGGCGAGGTGTGAAATTCCTTGTAACAGAGTGTAAAAGTAATATCATATACAAAAAAACCGGGATCAGAAATTAATCTGATCCCGTTTCATTTTTTGGTAGCGGGGGCAGGATTTGAACCTACGACCTTTGGGTTATGAGCCCAACGAGCTACCAGGCTGCTCCACCCCGCGTCACTGTGTTCCTAGCAGAGATTAAATAAACAAATTGGATCAAAAATGTCAAGCTATTTCTCTGTTTTCTGGCTGAAAGTTGGTGTTGGTTTCTCTTTTCTCAATGCGAACCCGTGTGATACGTTGGCCCTCGACATTTTTGATCACCATCAGAAGATTGTTAAATTCGAGCGTTTCACCCAGTTCGGGAACGTGACCCAAATGGCTGTAAATGAAACCTCCCAAGGTTTCGTAACCCTCTTGAGGCAGTTCAACATTGAACATCATGTTGAGATCTTCAATGTCTAGACGTGCATCGGCTATGAGTATTTTTCCTTTTTCTTGCCATTGATACAGGGGTTCTTCTTCGTCATATTCGTCTTGGATTTCGCCAACGATCTCTTCGAGTATATCTTCCATGGTTACAATACCCGAAGTGCCACCGTATTCGCCGACAACAATAGCCATGTGAACTTTTTCGTGCTTAAATTCGGCCATCAAGTCTCCGAGTGTTTTGTTTTCTGGTACAAAATATGGCGTGCGCATAATGTCGGCAATGACCCAAGGTTCGGCTGCGTCAAGGTGTAGGAGCAAGTCTTTAACATAGACCACACCTTTAATGTTATCGATGCGTTCTTCGTAGATAGGCAGCCTCGAGTGCCGAGATTCTTTGATCAATTCGAGCAATTCTTCCGTTGAGGTGGTAATCTCGGCTGTGACCATGTCTATGCGTGGGATCATTACTTCTTTGACTGTCATTTCTCGGAACTCAAAAACGCCTTCGATCATCTCTCGTTCTTCAGCTTCTATACTGCCTTCTTCGGTTTCAGACTCTACCAAGCTCCTAATTTCTTCTTCCTTGCGCGCTTTATTGTCATCGTCACTGACGAACAAGCTTTGGGCTTGTTGCAACAAGTGGGTCGGAAATAACAATATGAGATAGATGGGTATGCAAAGGATGGGCAAGATGGGCAATGGTCGTTCTGAACCTTCTTCACGGCGATAGGGGGGAACGATATTGCGCAGCAGCAATGCACAGATCACGAACAGGATCAGAGCAAACACTTTGCCTAAGAACAGCCAACTGGGTGTTACTGTTGCAACCAGCAAGTCTGTTAGGCGCAGGATCGACATGGCTCCTAACGCAATTGCTAACGTCTGTGCAAGAATTACCATCTGGAGCATAAAATCACGCGAACGGTAGATCCATAGATAAAGGGTCGCTCGTGTTGCACCTTCTTCTTTGAGACGCTCAAGCGTCGTTCGTGAAATTGCATTGCCAATCAAGCCTAGGCGTGCAAAAACCACCGTGGTCAATATTGCCAAAATAGCGATAAATGGGTGCGGCCACGCAGGGTCGTCCAAAAAGTTTACGCTCCTTTCAATTGCTGCTACAACTAATGATGGGGAAGATATTGACGTTCCTTAGCATGCATCTGTCGGTGCCCTGCATCTGTTTCGTGTTCAAAGCCAAGAAGGTGAAGCGTGCCATGTATAGCAAGGTGCAATACTTCTTGTTGTAATGAAAGCCCGGCTTCCCGAGCTTGTTCTCTCGCTCGATCAAGGGATATATAAACTTCACCCAAGGGCGAAGTGGGATGAATGTCATCGTACATTTCGAAGGACAATACATCTGTGGGCATGTCTTTATTGCGAAAGTCCCGATTGAGTTGATGGAGGTGACTGTCATCCGTTAAAACATAGGTAAGGTCTTGGGTGATGTTGAACTCCACCACCAAAGCTGAAATGACTTGCTCAATGGCGGGACAATCGACTTGAAAACGGGATACCAACTGCATAATATGAATATCCATCAAGCTTTCTCTCGTTGTTCTTTCTTTGATCTATCGGGGTTGCGAACCTGCCAAGGGTAAGGCACACGTTTGTGTCGTGAGGCCTGAAGTACGGGCAAAAAGGCTTCCTGGATTTTGTGCAGATCCCGCAGAGTCAAATCACACTCATCCAATTCTCCCGCAGTGAATCGCCCTTTGATGATGGTTTGTACCATGCTTTTTATTTGGTCTGGGTCGTTTGTCGAGAGCGTGCGTGTGGCAGACTCAACTGCGTCGGCAAGGTTGATGATACCAGCCTCTTTTGTTTGGGGTTTGGGCCCAGGGTAGCGAAAGTCTTCGTCGCGAACGCTTTGCTTGTCACCTTGTTCGAGCGCGCGGTGCTTAAAGGATGCTATTTCGGATGTACCATGATGTTGGGGTATAAGGTCTATAATTGCTCGGGGCAACCCTTCTTCTTCAGCGAGTTCCATACCCTCCTTGACATGCGAGATTAAGATCAACGCACTCATTTTGGGTTGGAGCTCATCGTGCGGGTTGATACCTTTTTGGTTTTCGATAAAATAGTGTGGACGAATCATTTTACCGATATCGTGGTAGTAACACCCTACCCGGGCTAACAATCGATCAGCACCAATGGCATCTGCTGCAGACTCAGAGATATTGGCCATATTCATGCTGTGGCTGTATGTGCCTGGCGCACGAATAGCCAAATTGCGCAAGAGTGTCCGGTTCAGGTCCGACAGTTCAAGTAGGGTAATCGGGGTTACAACGCTGAATATGCTTTCAAAAATCGGCAACAGACCTATTGTCAATATAGAAGATGCGCAGGCTATAAATATGCCAATGAGTAGGTCTTGTCGGATCTTGGTAAAGAACTCGGTGGGGTCAATATAGGTAAATGACAGGCTGCTACTTGATGCAATGGTAAGGATGTAGGTGATTGTTAGGAAGACTATAGATCGATAGAAATCGCTTCGGTGGCGTACTTGGCGAACAGAATAGGCGCCTATGACGCCCGTGATTAGAAAAACCAACCCATATTGTAACCCCCCTAAAATGCTTGCGCAAAGAATCGAACAGACCAATGAAATAACCAGCCCAATCTCTGCATCAAAAAGTACTGTAGCCAGCATCGCCGAAAGGGCCACCGGGACCAAAAAGGGAGAAATACTTTGTGTATCAGCAGCGTAATAAGCCACGAGGCAAGGGGTAAGGATGATGATGTCAAAAAGTATGATATTGGACACACGTCGGTAGATTGTGGGTTTGACGATGCTCAGAAATCCGAACAAGATAGCCAAAAGAAGCGCACTTATGACGGCCTGCCCTCCTTTTTGAATGGCATAAATCAACGGATCTTCTTGATGTTGTGTGTTGATATACTGCGCTAAGGAGTTCAATTTGTCGATATGGTCTGCCGTAATGCGGTCGTGTTCATCAACGATCCGTTCACCCTTAAGTACGGTACCCTTAATCCTCGAAATATTATCTGCTGCCTCTTGTCTTTGTTTTTCGGTTTCCGTTTGGTCATAGCTCAAATTGGGGGTGGAAAATGCAAGAACGAGTTCATAAATGGTTTTCACTTGCTCCGCTGCGGCAAGTGGCCATCGCCTTTTGATTACGCCTTGCAGGTCTTGGATGAACGTCGCGTGATCAATGAATTTTTCGAGAAAATATCGTTTTGATATCGAAGCTGTAATCAGAGTGACTTCCCGATGGTTGAGGGTGCTTTTTTTCTGTTGAAGAATGCCACCTTGGTAGGCGGATACTAAAATGTCGCGCGAAATCGTGATAATTTTTTGGAGTGTCTTGGGCGAACGATTAGATGCGTTAAGCAGTTCGTGAAACGTTGATTCTGACAAAGGACCTAACGCGGGGTAATTTTGTTTCACATTGTAGATGAGGGAGTCTGGGCGTGTTTGGGGTTGTAGTTCTTGAAGTTGGCTAATAAATCTTTCAAAATCTGTCAATTGTGTGTTTTGGATTTCTTGGTTTAATATTACAATGGGTGCAATTGCGTCTCGCGCTGCTTGTTTTGCTTGTTCGTACTCTTGGGTCCGTTTGATTACCGAAAATGTTTGGGGCGCGATTATTTCTTCGGGAGCGATAGCACTCTCCCGAAAATTTGAATATTCATGGAATTGGTTTGATGGAAACAATGCGGTAATCAGGCCTGCTGTAAGAATAAGTAGGCTGATCTTGATGGCATTGGTTCCTTGGGTTTGCCACCAATGCTGGATTGATGGCGTGCGACGATCCCGTTTCTTTTTATTTTGACTGAGCATCAGGTTTCATTCCTGTTTGGTGGATCGAAATCCTTACGTTGGGGTTCTTTATCGTCGTAGCGTTGATACGCATTGATGATTTTTTGGACTAAGGGATGTCGAACCACATCGTACTCGGTAAAGTTGACAAAGCTTATGGCTTCAATATGGGAGAGTATATGCCGGACATGCACAAGACCTGAAACAGTTTCCAGTGGAAGGTCTATTTGTGTGATGTCACCCGTAATGACTGCTTTGGCATTGTTACCCAAACGGGTCAAAAACATCTTCATCTGGTTCACTGTGGTATTTTGTGCTTCATCCAAAATCACAAACGCATTGTTCAGGGTGCGGCCTCTCATAAAAGCAAGGGGGGCGATTTCAAGGGTTCGCATTTCCAGCAAGTGACGTAATTGTCCATCGGGTAACATGTCATCTAGCGCGTCGTACAGAGGGCGCAGATAAGGGTCTACCTTGTCCTGGATATCCCCAGGGAGAAAACCCAGTGATTCACCCGCTTCAACAGCTGGACGTGTCAATATGATGCGTGCAATCTCTTTGCGTCGCAAAGCCTCAACAGCAGCAGCGACAGCAAGATATGTTTTGCCTGTTCCTGCTGGGCCAATGCCGAAAACAATATCATGTTTTTGGATTGCAGAGGCATACGTTATTTGTGTTTTGGAGCGCGGGCGAATGATTATTTGCGGTGTAGACAGAATGGGTTGAGCGAACGCGTCCAAATGGGTGTCGTCAGTTAAGCCGGGTGGTGCAAGAAGGTGGAGGGGGTCAATGTGGTCACCCCGTCTTAAGCAGGAAATCATTTCTTCCAGCAGGCCTGACACATGTTTGACCTTGTGTGTGGGCCCCTGAATACTAAGATGATCACCTCTCGCTCTTAACTGGACCTCGTAGCGCTCTTCTAGAGCGAGTAGGTTTGCATCGTTATGCCCATAAAGGGAGAGGGCATCAACACCAGAGATCGACAGTTTATGGGTATATGTTTTGGGGGGCATAGCGTTTTCCAAACAGAAAAACCCTCGTTCTGACATTAACAGCGAGAACGAGGGCTTTTGTTATTTTGTGTGCTGTGAACCTTCCATATTTTTGGAAAATCCAACCTCCAACAAACTATAAAGAAAGATTTAATGTGTTAGTTTGTTGGGATCTCAAGTACCTGAGCTGGGAAAACGAGACTCGGATCAAGGATTTGCTCTTTATTGGCTTGATAAATCCGATTCCATTTTGTGATGTCTTTGTAAACCTTGGCGGCAATAGTGGATAAGTTTTCGCCGCGCATCACTAAGTGTTGATTCAAATCAACACCAAAAGGAACGTTTAATACCCAATTGGGGTAGATCAGATCTGGATTTTTGACCTTGTTGCGATTCTCGACATAAATGCGAGGCCAAAGGTAAGGGTCACCGTAAATATCGTCTTTCTTAGCGATTCGCCAAAGGCTATCATTCTTCATGACTGAGTACTGGCGGATGCGTTTGCGAGGCATCCGCGCATTAATCTGTTCCAGAAGATTGTCGATGCTGGCCAATTTTAACGTGCCAGCAGGGAACAAAGCCCGCTTGTCGCTTTTAAGTTCTTTAACGCGGGCCTCAATTTGATCAACTTCATCGCGGACTTCAAACAATGCATCGTCAGAAAGGCCACGAATCCCCATTAAACGTGCTTCAATTCGGTCAAGTTCCTGGAGGAAATCGTTCAGGCCATTTTCATCAGAACCGACCAATTCATAAACATTTGTTTTCAGACCTGCTGTCTGGGTGTCAAGGTCACCAATTTGCTGTGACAACTCATCACCCGCTGTTTTACATTCAAGCAAAGCTTTATTCGCTGTTGCTTGTCGTGTTTGGTATTCTGCAAGTTTCAGTTTGTATTCATCGTAGGTCATGCCCGTCTGAGCGTATCCCTGAGTTGACAAAGCAATGAGGGTTATGGCGCAGCAGACGAGAAGTAACCCGAAACGTTTAAAGCCTATCATCCGGAAAACTCCTTTCACACCGTTTTTGTTCTATTGTCCCAAAGACTGCTGCACAGAACTTTTAATATTCTGCCACTTTGCCAGTTCTTGTTTCTTTTGGGCAAGTTGTCGTTCGAGTTCAGCCCGTCGTTGTTTACATGTATCCAGTTCAGCTTCAGACGATTCTGCCTGTTTGCGTGCCTCTTCAAGGGTCTGTAAATCTTTGTCAGACGCCATTGCGGTACAACCACTTAGAAGTGGTAGAGACAGGAAAGCAAGCGTCAGTCCGCAAGAAGCAATACTTCTCAGCAGTCTGCATTTTTTCATAACCCAAAAGTCTCCTTGGGGCATTAGGGGATGGATTTGCTGTAAATGGAGGTTTTTAAAATAGCTTACAGCAAAATATGAATTGAATCACGTCCCGCAGAAAGTACTACATAAACTCGGCAAAGTCAAGAAAAAATTACACTAAAGTGTTGAATTGTATTGTCTATTCGGTTCTGGCTACAATATCCTTAGACCAAGCTCGCGTAGCTGTGCGGGGTCTACTTCCGATGGTGCGTTATCCATTAGGGAAGACGCAGCATTGGTTTTGGGGAAGGCGATGACATCTCTGATAAAGTCTTTGCCCGCTAAAAGCGCCACAAGACGGTCATATCCAAACGCGATACCACCGTGAGGCGGAGCACCATATCGGAATGCGTTGAGAAGAAAACCGAACTTTTCATTGGCCTCTTCGGGAGAAATGCCCAACAGGGAAAACATGCGTTCTTGGACTTCCCGTTGGTGAATACGAATACTCCCCCCGGCAATTTCGTTGCCGTTAAGAACCAAGTCATAAGCCCGAGAACGCACTGTGGCAGGGTTTGTCTCAAGTTTGCCCATATCGTCGGGAAGGGGCGATGTAAATGGATGGTGGCACGCGACAAACCTTTTTGAGTCGTCGTCGTATTCCAGCAGTGGAAATTCTGTGACCCACAATATGCTGTATTGGCCGGGTTTTAGCAGGTCCTGCTGTCTGGCCAATTCAAGGCGGAGGTTGCCCAATGCTTGGGTGACAACTGCTGGTTGGTCTGCAACAAACAGGAGAAGGTCGCCCGGTTTGGCTTGAAGTGATTCCCGCAAGAGGTTTTGCGCTGCTTCTGGGAAAAACTTAACAACAGAAGACTCAAGCCCATTGTCTGTTACTTTAATCCAAGCCAGGCCTTTCGCCCCGTAAGTGGCCACAAATGCGGTCAAATCGTCAATCTGTTTGCGCGAAAAATGGCCGCATCCAGTTGCGTTAATCGCCCGCACGAGTCCACCGCTACTGATCACGTTTTTGAAAACTTGGAATTCCGATGCCTCAGCGGCCTTGGTGATGTCGACGATCTCAAACCCAAAACGGGTATCGGGACGGTCGGTGCCAAAGCGAGCCATAGCCTCTTGGTGGGTGATGCGGGGGATTGGATTGACGAGCTGAACGCCGATGGTGTGTTCGAAAACATGGCGGGCAAGTCCTTCGGCAAGGTGCATGACGTCGTTTTCATCAACAAACGACATTTCTATGTCAATTTGTGTAAATTCGGGTTGGCGATCCCCTCGCAAATCTTCATCACGGAAGCATCTAACGATTTGAAAATAGCGATCATACCCGGCGACCATCAGGAGCTGTTTGTAGGTCTGTGGCGATTGAGGCAGCGCGTAAAAAGACCCCGGGTGCACACGGGATGGAACCAAATAATCTCGCGCACCTTCGGGGGTGCTCCTCATGAGGTAAGGTGTCTCGATTTCAAGGAAGTCTTGCTCGACGAGGTACTGTCGGGTTTGTTGCGCCGCTTTGTGTCTTAAAATAAGAGCTTCTTGCATGTTGGGACGTCGAAGGTCGAGGTAGCGGTAACGCAAGCGTAGTTCTTCGTTTACCTCCGTGTCGGCTTCAATTGCAAATGGCGGGGTTTCTGAAGCGTTTAACAATTTGAGATCCGTGCACTCAATATCGACCTGTCCCGTTGGTAGGTTGGGATTTGCCATTCCATCTGGACGAGGCTCTACTCTGCCTTTAACGGCTATAACAAATTCGCTTCGAATGTTTTCTGCTGTGGTGTGTGTGTTTGCTTTGAGATCGGGGCGAAATACAACTTGGGTGATTCCCCAACGGTCGCGTAGGTCTACGAAAATAACCCCACCGTGGTCTCGTCGTTTGGACACCCACCCCATGAGTGTGACCTCGGTGCCAACATCTTCAACGCGCAATTGGCCACAATTGTGCGTGCGTTTCCAGTCGCCGAGCGACTCAGTCATTTCATGTTCTCCTGCGGTTTTAAGAAATACCGCGTTTCAAGGTTTCAGAAATTTTGAGCACATCTTATTGGGACAACTTACCTTGTGCTCATTTCTTAAGGTCTTTAAACACACAAGGTAGTGGTTTAATAATTGAAGCCGCGAACTATAAGCAGATCTAACGCCACACAATTTTTGAATCGATTGTCAATAAGGGTTTTTTTGCTTGTTTATTTCGTGGAAATGCAGCTGATTTGAGCGGGCACAGACGGGCAAAAATAAAGATAAGTATCCTATTTGTCAAGATTTAAGGGGATTCGCTAAAGGCAGCTTCAATGTGCGTGACTTTTGGGTACTGGGTTGTAAGATCAACGGTGATGACATCAAACCTTAGTGTCTGCGAAGGCCAATGGTTGTGGATTAAATAGGCGCGTGCAATTTTTATGATTTGTCTTTGCTTTTTTGCGGTGACCCAGGTTTGTGGGGCCCCAAAGCTCGATTGCGTCGCTGTTTTGACCTCGACGAACGATAACACATCGTTTTTTTGAGCAATGATGTCAATTTCCCCCCCCACGGCACGATAGTTTTTCTCGCGAATGGTGAAACCATTTTTTCGTAAGAAGGCGGTCGCGAGTGCCTCTCCCTTGTTACCGGGACGTTCCAGTGTCGTGCGTTTTTTGCTGTAGAGATCACGAAGGGCTTGGATTTCTTGGGGAGGAAGGGATGAAGATGCAGAACCGATTGTTTCCCCCATGGCTGTTAGCTTGGGTAGTGAGTCCGCTGCAGCTATGCCCTCGGCGAAGTCGTCGAAATCTGCTGAGAAAGCTTGGAAGTTGTGTGGGACACCTGCGAATGTGTGTCGATGAATGGGTGTTGGGCCGTGTTTTCGTAGGGCAGCAAGATGTTGGGCGCTGCCATACCCTTTGTGACCCGCAAGTCCGTATTCGGGGTATTCAAGGTCATACTTGACCATGAGACGATCTCTGGTAACCTTGGCTATGATTGAGGCTGCTGCAATAGATATCGACTTTCGGTCACCCCCAATGATGGCCATTTCGGCGAATTTGCTTTCTGGTAGGGCATTGCCATCGATCAAAATTCTATCTGGTGGAATGGACAATGCATCAATGGCTCGGCGCATAGCAAGATGGGTTGCATTGCGAATGTTGAGGGTGTCAATTTCCTGTGGCGTGGCTTCACCAACACCAATGGCCAACGCAATGGTTCGAATTTGGTCAAAAAGTATTTCTCTTTTTTGTTCTGAGAGTTTTTTGGAATCATTGAGCCCAACGATCAACGTGTGGGCCGGTAGAATGACGGCTGCTGCTGTTACGGGACCGGCCAAAGGACCTCGGCCTGCTTCATCGACGCCCGCGATGTGCGTGAGTCCTCTTGCTCTCAATTTGTTTTCAAGGGAACCCATTTGCTCCAAACGTGCATCTTCTTTGGCATCGGCTCTCTTGCGCCGTCTCACTTGAACTGCCAATTGGCGTACGCCAGATCGGGGGTCCTGTTCAAGGACCTGGAGGGTAGCCTCTTCTGGTGGGAAGGCAGCTTCTACGGCTTTTTTAATGTCTGAAACCGTCATGTTTGGAATTTGTTCAGTGAGCATACCAGTATCCTGTGTTGGGATGTCAACGATCTGTCACTTGCAAGATAATGCATTTGGGCAATGGTGGAAGCGAAATATGCGATTTAAATGCGGGTTTGTGTTGGGAATTTGATTTGAAGGGATCTTGTGTGTATCTTCTCCCTGATAATTCTTAACTGCTATAGAGGCGATCTATTATGGACAAAGATGGCAATCTCGCCAATTTGAAAAAACTGCTCCCCTTCGTAAAACCCTATGTACCTCGGTTAATTGGTGGGGTCATTGTCACAGTGGTGCTGACCGTCCTGGGTATGACCCCACCTTTGATTATGAAGTATATCGTAGACGAAGTAGTCATTGGGGGCAATTGGAGCCTACTGGAAATGCTTTTGGTTATTTCTATTAGTATACCCATTTTGTCTGCGGGTCTGCGAGTCATCAATACGTTTACCATTTCTTATGTGTCCCACCGACTGATTATGGATTTGCGTCGCGCGCTGTATGGTCGCTTGTTGCAACTCCCCATGCGGTTTTACGATGAGATGGGCACAGGCAAAGTCATGTCGCGGTTGATGAGCGATGTTGCCACCGTGCGTAGTATGGTGACGATGCGCGTGTTAAGCATTATTACCGATTTCATCACCTTCTGGGTGGCCATGTTTATGTGTTTGGTGTTGAATTGGAAGATGGGTCTGATACTTATTTTACTGTTGCCACTTTATCTATTCAACTATTTTGGGTGGCAAGGTCCCATTCGTGAATCTGTGCGGGCATGGCGAACCAAAATGGATCGTGTATCTGTTGGTTTGCAAGAACGACTCAGTGGCGTGGCGTTGGTGAAAGCCTATGGTCGAGAAAAAAAGGAGAACCGCGCTTTTACCGAAGAAACCCACGAAAGTCTGAGTCAAGCCATGATAACGGCTGTTTATCGAGCTGGGTATAATTCAGGTGTGTGGGCCGTATCTGGATTGCGGAATACCATCATCTTTTGCATGGGATGTTACTTTGTCATTATCGGTGACATGACTTATGGTGCCGTGATGGCTTTTTTGTCTTTTGCACAGCGCATGTTTGAACCTGTTCTCAATTTGACACAGATGGCGATGCAATTGCAAACGATGATGGTTTCAGTGGAACGCATCCTGGAGGTTTTGGAGTTTCCTATTGATATCGCAGATAAAAAAGATGCGGTGACACTTCCTCACGTTAAAGGTCACGTGAAATTTGAGAATGTTGTGTTTGAGTATAAGGCCGGGGAACCCGTTATTAAAGGTGTGGACTTAGAAGTACAACCGGGGCAGGCCGTGGCTCTCGTTGGCCACACTGGGTGTGGAAAGACGACCTTGACCAGCTTGTTGATGCGTTTTTTTGATGTTAAAAGTGGGGCAATAAAAATAGATGGCTATGATATTCGGGATGTAAAAGTAAGGTCTCTACGCACACAGATTGGGCAGGTGTTGCAAGATTCTGTTCTGTTTAACGTGAGTATTCGCGAAAATTTACTGTATGGCCGCCCCGATGCAACCGAAGCTGACTTGATCGAAGCCGCTCGGGTTGCGGAAATTCATGAATTTATTATGCGTACGTCAGCCGGATATGATACCATGTTGGGCGATGAAGGCATTAAGCTGTCGGTAGGAGAAAAGCAGCGATTGGCCATTGCTCGGGCTGTTTTGACTGATCCTGCAATTTTGATTTTAGACGAAGCCACATCGTCACTGGATTCTTTATCGGAAGCGCTGATTCAAAAGGCCATGGCCAATGTGCTCAAAGGCCGAACTTCATTTGCAATTGCTCACCGCCTATCAACGATTGTCAATGCCGACATCATTGTTGTGATGGATCAAGGTGAAATCGTTGAGTTGGGCAATCATGAAACATTACTTGAGATTCCTGATGGGAAGTATCGGCAGTTGTATGAACAACAGTTTGCCGGTTCTGTCTCTGAGGGAATTGAAGCTGCGGATTGAGTCTTAACAATGAATAGCATGAAACGTTTTATTAAGATATATATCAAACCCTACTGGTTTCGAATGCTGATGGTGATGCTGATGGCAGGTACCACGTCGTCTTATTCGTTCCTCTTAGGGTATATTTCAAAATTCACCATTGATGAAGTCTTGCAACTAAAAACCGCGGGTCAGGTTGCGACAGATGCGCGGATGAAGACCTTGAGCCAGGTCGAAAAACTCTCGCGCAGAGATCCACAGAACACGCTTCCTCATTCTTGGAATGACGAGGATGTACAACCACCTAAATCGAGAACCGAGAAGATTCAGTGGTTGTGGTGGATTTTTATTTTGTATTTGGTGGTTCGTACACTTTTTGCAATCATCAATTGGTTCTACAATTACAATATTTCTTTTGTTGGCCAGCGGATCGTGTTTCGCATTCGGCTCGATTTGCATCAAAAGATACAAAAGCTCCAGATGACATTCTTTGACAAGCAGCAAACAGGGAAGATCATGTCACGGATTTTAGATGATGTGGGTTTGCTCCAAAGCGAAGTGACGACCACTTTTGTAGAAACAACGCGTCATGTGGCGCGGATCCTTATTGGCATTATTGTGTTGTTATCAATTGATGTGCAGTTGGCGTTGATGGCTTTTTTAGCCTTGCCTTTGTATGTGTTGACTTACAAAGGGTTTCAAAAGGCGATAGCGACTACCTTTTCTCGATATCGGGAAGCCTATGCCGACACCTATGGCATTTTGGAAGAGCGTGTGAAGGGTATTCGTGTGGTACTGTCGTTTGCACGTGAAAGGCGAGAATTTCGCCAATTTTTCAAGCGTTTGGGTGGGATTTTCCGTTTGGGCCTAAAAAGCAATATGCTCAGTGTGGGATTAAGCGCGACATGTGCTTTGGTAAGTGGTGTGGCCTCGGCGATTATTTTTTATTTGGGTGCATTGCAAGTACGTGGTGGGGCGATGAGCGTAGGGGATTTGATCTATTTCAACATGTCGATGGGCAGTCTGTTTCAGCCTTTGGTTGCGTTGACAAATGTCAATGCTGTGATTCAGCAGATGGCGGTGGTCATCTCTCGCGTGTTTGAAGTGTTGGATGAAGACGTGAGGATCGAAGATCGGGAAGATGCCGTGAATTTGAAAAATGTGCATGGACGTGTGCGATTTACAGGCGTGTCGTTTCGCTATAACGAAACTGCTGATTACGTGCTCAGGGATCTCGATTTCACCGTCAAACCGGGCACCTCAGTTGCTGTGGTTGGGCCATCTGGTGCAGGTAAGAGTACCCTTGTAAGCCTACTGATGCGTCTTTATGAACCTACGGAAGGCAAGATTTTTTTGGATGATTACAATATTCAGGATATCAAGATCTCGTCCCTAAGGAACCACCTGAGCATGGTACCTCAAGAACCTGTATTATTTTCGGGGACGATTGTCGATAACATCCGGTATGGACAAGAGGGGACTACTGCAGAGCAAGTTATGTCTGCAGCGAAGTCGGCAGAATTGCACGATTTTATTATGAGTTTACCAGAAAAGTATGAGGCGCGTGTTGGAGAACGTGGCTCCAATCTTTCGGGAGGGCAGAAACAGAGACTGGCATTTGCGATGGCGTTGGTAACCGACCCGAGCATTCTCATTTTAGATGATACCACGTCGGCCTTAGACGCCAAAACGGAAGCCAAGATTCAAGTTACACTGGACCGCATTATGGAAGGACGAACAAGCCTTGTGATTACACATCGGATTTCAACAGCCATGCGGGCAGATCGGATTTTGGTATTAGACAATGGGCGTATGGTAGGGTGGGGTAAACACTTGGAATTGTTGGATAGGTGTGATGTTTATCGACGCTTGCATGCCCAACAACAAAATACAGATCAAGATACTGAGTTGTTTTCTGAAGAGACCAACTTGTAGAAGGCAGAAGATCGCATCGTACATAAAATAAGGGGATGGTGTACAACCATCCCCTTATATCTTTATAAGCAAAAACTCAGGCAATGCCCTCTTTAACCATTTGTTTATAAAGCGTTTCATCGTCGCCACTGTATTTTTTGTTACACAAATCACAACCGACACAAGAGCGTTCGTAACAATTTTTGTGGATACGCACTGGATATTGTTTTTTAAAGGCTTCAGCGTTTTCCTCATTGCCAAAGACAAAACGGTCTTGGTTGGGGCCAAAAGATGCGTAGACGATCACTGGTTCGTCCTCGTACTCACTGAGGGGTTTTTCGGTCCAACTGTCTATGCCTGCTTGCTCACGCACACGAGATTGTCGTTTGCGTTTGATTTCTTCATCCGTCCAGGCAAATTCAACATATTCGACGTTTTCTTTTGAAACTCTGGCCCGAACCACGCCATCGGTAATCCCCAACAAGAAGCCACCTTTTGTGTCAAAAGTGGTACCGCATTCGATTTGACGACCGCTTTTGAGGTGGATAATGGATTTGCCTTCTTCAGGCGAGATGAATGAAAACCAACCGCAATTGGAACAGACGGTTGTAAACACAAATTGGCGCAGGGTTTTGTGCCCACAAGATGGGCAGTGCCCTTCTTCCATAAGCTTGATGTCGCGCAATGAGGCTTTCGCGGCTTCTCGGACGGTCTCGTTGACTTCGACGAGGGTTTCGTCTAGATCTGTTTGACTGTCTTGTGACAAGAAATCCATGGCCTCTTGGACTTGTTCCTCTTGGCCTTCGATATAAATTTGTTTTTCTCGACCAGCGCTGTGGGTCTCATCACCATCTTTTTTGAAGAATTTTCCCAGCATATGTTGTCCTTGCGATGTGTGGCTTTGTAAGGTGCGATCAAATATAATGGTAGGTTACTATAGCTTTGGGGGCAATATCGAGCCTTAAAGCCTGTGGAGGTGAAAACCGCCATCCACTGGGATAGCCGCGCCAGTAGTAAAGTCGAAATAGCCCAAAGCAATGGCAACGACGGCTTTGCCAATATCGTCTGGCTGCCCCCAGCGGCGAATGGGTGTCAGGCCGTCTGCGATTAGTTTGTCATATTTTTCTTTTACCGGCCCCGTCATGTCGGTTTGAATAATGCCAGGTTGTATTTCGTTGACAGGGATGCTGTATTGGGCCAAACGGTCTGCAAATAGGCGAGTCATCATACTCAACCCCGCTTTTGAGACACAATACTCACCCCGAGCGATCGATGATGTGTAGGCCGAAATTGAGGTGATGATAACTATTCTGGGTGTCTCGACGGTGCCTTCCTTCTGGAGATCGATCATTTTGTTGGCCGCATATTGGGTCAAAAAATAAGGTCCCTTGAGATTGGTCGCCATAACTTGGTCATAACTTGCTGACGATGCTTCCAAGATATCTGCTCGAACAGGGGGGGCAATTCCTGCGTTGTTAACCAGGAGATCCAAACGACCAAAAGACGTGAGGGTGAAATCGACAAGTCTTTGTCCATCCGTTTCAGAGGCGATGTCTGCTTGGCAGATTTCAGCCCTTTGACCATGTTTGGCCACTGCCTCTGCCGTTTCGTGCGCAGCTTGCTGGTTGCCCGCATAGTTAACTAAAATATCGTATCCTGCTTGTGCCAAACAAAGTGCGATGCCCCGGCCGATTCCGCGGCTGGAACCCGTGATCAGTGCAACGGGACTCATTGTTTTTCTCCAAAGTGTGATGATTGAACTTTTTAGCGCAATAGGCTATATTTTAATCTTGAAAAGATACAGAATTTGAGTAGAGAAGGGCGTTTTTTTTGAACAATTGAGATGGCGATGTAGAAATTCAAGAATCTGCCGAATTATATAACAGCTCTTACGCGGTATCCAAACCTTTCTTTTAGGCCAAATCTTATGTTTTTGAAAAACCGTATGTTGGTTCTCGTGATCTTCCTGCTTGTCTTGGGCGGATTGCCTGGGTGTGCTGTTCGGAGCGTGCCACCGATAAAATATGTTCCTGTTTTGGGTTATAAACCCGATTATTCGATGGAAGGAATCTTACACCGGGCTTTGGGCGATCAGAACCCGGCTGTGCGCAAAGATGCTGTTCGGTTATTGGGTAAGATGATCAACACACCCGATGAGCAGCGACGAAGTGCAGAAGCCTTGGGGCGGGCATTGAATGATAAGGAAGAACCCATTCGGTTGGAAGCTGTTCGGGCGTTGGGCAATATTGCTTCTTCTATTAGCGGTCCTTATTTATCTAAAGCATTAACTGACAAAAGTGTGCGGGTAAGAGTTCAGGTGATTCAAGAGTTAAGAGAAGCCTACCAGCGGCAATCTGGCCAGTTGCAAACCTTGGGTGCCAACCAATAGGTGTTAAAAAATAGGATGCACATCAAAAACCGTTTGCCTCACTTGGGCAAACGGTTTTCTTTTCATGTATTTTGGGGCAAATCATTTATTGGGACAGAGAGGGTTGCGTTATGCCAGTGTTGGGATCTCTAAAATGTGGGGACTGGGAAATTTCTTTGATCTGTGCGGGGCGTGTCAAGATGGATGGTGGCGCGATTTTTGGGGTTGTACCCAAACCCCTCTGGAATCAACGAATCGAGGCAGATGATAGAAATCGGGTGACCTTGGCCATGAACTGTTTGCTTGTCCAACATGAAGAAGAGTGCATCCTAATTGAAACTGGGTTTGGTGGCAAGGTCAATGAAAAGTTGCGCGAAATTTATGGATTGGATGAAGAACAAGGCCTCTTGGCATCGCTGTCTGATGCGGGTGTGACGCCAGAGCAAGTCACGCGCGTTGTTGTTTCCCATTTGCATCAGGACCACGCTGGTGGGTGTACAATCCAAACACAAGATGGATATGAACCGACCTTTCCGAATGCGGTTTATTATGTGCAACAAGGTGAGTGGGATGATGCCGAAAAAGCAGATGGCCAGACCGTGAATGGTTATCGGCTTGAATCTGTGATGCGGCCTCTTGCTCTAGCAGGTTGTGTTACTCTTTTGACCGGAGATTCGGAGATCTGCTTGGGTGTTCGGGTTATTTTGACGCCTGGACATACGCGGTTTCATCAGTCCATTATTATAGAAACGGGAGAAGAAACATTCTGTTACATAGGTGACTTGATTCCCACAACGCACCATTTAAAGCCCATTTATATTTTGGCCTATGACTTGTATCCACGCGACACATTTTTGAACAAGCAAACTTTGATAGCACGTGCCTTTGCTGAAAATTGGATTTTGGTATGGACGCACGATTTGGATATCCCTTGGGGGCGGTTAACGCAAGATAAACGGGGTTCATTTTTTCCTGTGCCATTGTGAGGGGTGATAGGAGTTGACGCGGGCGTATTTTTGAATTAGATTGGGGCGCTGAAATTTGAGGAGGCCTTGATGAAGTTACTCATTACGGGTTCGGTCCAGCCCCTTGGCAAATTGCTTTGTGGCACGTTGGCGAAGAACCACCATGTGCAGGGCATTGATCGAGACACATGCGACCACAGAGATTTAGAAGCTCTGGCTTCATTGTGTGTTGGAATCGATGCGGTTTTGCATTGTGATGTTTTTGATCCCCCCGAAGATTTAGCAGAAATAGGCTTGGACTGGGCGACACGGGGCACCTATGTGCTGATGCAAGCTGCTCGGTCTGCGGGTGTAGAACGGGTGATTGTTGCCAGTCGGTTGTCTCTTTTTGATGCCTATCCTGCCCATTATGTTGTGGATGAAACATGGCAACCAAAACCACAAGCAGATGCGGGTTCCTTGGCACCGTATTTGGCAGAACTCACCTGTCGCGAGTTTGCTCGCCAAGGTGGCATTTGTGCTGTTGGGCTTCGGTTGGCGGAATTGGGTTCTCTTGAAGGTACAACTGAGTCGGATGTTGTCACTGCAGTTCAGGGGGCATTGGCTTTGGAGTTTGAACCCGAGGGGTACCGTTGGCAGGTCTTCCACGTTTCGTCGGGGGGGCGGTTTCCCATGCGTAGTGCCCGTCGGGCATTGGGTTTTGATGGAGAGGGTGAGTAGATGTCTGCGATTACGTCTGGAAAAGTATGCGTATTTGGGGCTGGAGGGCCTGTTGGTGCAATGGTCGCTCGCGCACTTGAAAAAGAGTATGTCTTGCGCTTGACCGATTTGCGAGACGTTCGTGAGCTTGTTGAAGAAAACAAACCCCAATCGAAATTTGCACCCTTGCCTCAGATTCCGGAGGCACCTCACGAATGGCATTGTGTTGATGTGAGTGATTATGATCAAGTTCGAGCAGCAGCAGAAGGCATGGATGCGTTGATCAATGTGTCGGTTTTACGTCATAACGTGGTACCCGCTTTTCAAGTGAACACCATTGGTGCTTACAATGTGATGAGAGCTGCAGTAGATTGTGGCATTCAACGTGTGATTCACACGGGACCTCGCCATACCCGATTGGGTTTTGAGGGCGATTACTGGCCTGACTTTGATGTGCCCGACGAAGCACCTTTGCATCCGGGGAGCGATTTGTATGCGCTGACGAAACTTTTGGGCGGGGAAATTGTGCGTGTCTTCGCCGAGCAGCACGATTTGGAGGTGCTGTGTTTCTTGTTTACTTCTTTTCGCCCAGGTGATGGAGGAGATGCAAGTGATGGTAGTGGTGTTCATCCCTTGACCATCGCTTGGGAAGATACAGGCGAACCTTTTCGGTTGGGTTTAAAAGTGGACGCATTGCCCAGTTGTTATGAAGTGTTTGATATGACGGTTGATTTGCCCCATGGAAAATTTGGCACAAGCAAAGCGCAACGCTTGCTGGGGTGGCAGCCCAAATTCAATTTTGAACGTCTTTATCAGGAATCTTAAAAGGTATTTGAGAGACGTCGTTTAGGGATGAGTATGCCTAGAGGTCGGTGTCATTTTGCGCTGCTGTTGGCGCTTTTAGATCGGTTAGATGAAGATTTGCCTGTGGTGGGTGAATTGGCACATCGACATTTCTCCGATTTTTTGGCTGGCTCTCTAGCACCAGATGCCATGCGATCTGTAGGTAAGTTAGGAAAGTTTCGATCCCATTTTTATTCTGAAGATCAAGCGGATACGTGGGGGAAGTCTGTGTCGGGTATGTTTGAAACACACCCAAATTTGGCAAACTACGAACTTATGTCAGGACAGGATCGGGCTTTCTTAATGGGGTATATGTCACATTTAACAACTGACGAGGCCTTTCGCGACGAAGTGACCATCCATGTTCATGGCACTGAAGATTGGCGGCCCATTATTCATGGTCTTTGGTCGCATGTTGATGAATTGCCCATTGCTCATCCAGACTTGGGTCGTGAAATTGACCGATTTAAGCGCTCTGATCAAATTGGGTTTATCGATTGTGATATCGCACGTATTTTTTTACAACGCGCAAGAGGGTGGGCCGTTGAAACCGACCCTTGGATGCATGAACTGGTGTTCTTGGAAATGATTCAACGGGTGGTGCCGGAAGACGAAGCGCGGGTGAAATTTTCAGAAAACAGGCGGTTGGCAGGCCCTTTTTTGAGCGACGAACGCCGCGAAGGTTTTGTGGTCGAAGCTGTTCAACGGGGTTTTGGTGAAGTGGTGAAGTTTACGGACGGTATTTATGCACGGCTTGC
>JBLHJX010000052.1:0-24206 GCA_047619225.1 Candidatus Latescibacterota bacterium | reverse complement strand
AATCTATTAGACGAAAATTGGGTTGCCATTGAAGTCATCGTAGATGAACGCGTGGTACGCGACATCATTCCCCAACTCAAAAAATTAGGTGCCGAAGGCATCATCGAATATCCCTTAAACAAAGTCATCTATTAAATTCTAAACCTGAGTCCTATGATCGATATCCTAAACTACAATCCCGAATCACTCGCACCCAAACTCAGTGCCATCCTTTCTCGCACCACCGACTTTTCGCCCGAGCAAGAAACAGCCACGCGAGAAATTGTCGCAACAGTACGAGAAAAAGGCGATCAAGCACTTTTGGCCTACACCAAAAAATTTGACGGCGTAGATCTACAAGCCTCTGACTTGCGAGTACCCGAATCTGAAATTGAAGCAGCCTATCGCCAAGCCGATCCCAATCTGCTTTCCGTGATCGAGGCCGCTGCCGCAAACATTCGCCGATTTCACGAAGCCCAAAAGCGCACCTCTTGGTTCATTGAAGATGGCGATGGTGTTATTCTGGGCAAACGCGTCGTACCCATCGAACGCGTCGCACTACTCATACCCGGTGCCAGCGCACCTCTGTTTTCTACCTTGCTCATGGCAGCCATCCCCGCACAAATTGCAGGCGTACCCTATATCTGTGTCGCCACCCCTCCCCAACCCAATGGCCACGTACATCCAGCCGTTCTGGCTGCTGCCCATGTGGTTGGCATCACCCAAATTTATAAAGTCTTTGGTGCACAAGCCATCTCGGCACTGGCTTATGGTACGGAATCTATACCACGTGTGGACAAACTCGTTGGCCCCGGCAACCCTTATGTACAAATTGCCAAAAAACTCGTCTTTGGCACTGTCGATATCGACATGGTCGCTGGCCCAAGTGAAATTGTTGTGGTAGCCGATGAAACCGCAAAAGCCAACCACATTGCAGGCGATTTGCTTTCTCAAGCCGAACACGGCAGCGGTTTTGAATCGGCAGTCTGTATCACACCATCGGCCAAACTCGCCGAAGAAGTCGCCCGCGAAATAACCGCACAAGCAGCAGACTTATCCAACAAAGACGCCATTCAAAAAGCCTTAGACCGCTTCGGGGCCATCGTTATAGTCAAAGACATTCCCGAAGGCATTGACCTATCCAATCGCATTGCTCCCGAACACCTCGAACTCATGGTCGCAGACCCGTGGGCACACTTGCAATCTGTTCAGCATGCAGGAGCTGTTTTTATGGGCCCTGCATCATCTGAACCCGTGGGCGATTATTATGCGGGCACCAATCACATTTTGCCCACAGCCGGTGCCGCGCGATTCGCTTCCTCGGTGGGTGTCGATACCTTTATCAAAACCATCAGCATTGTGCACTACACCGAAGAACGCCTCAAAAAAACGGCAGGGCACATCATCACCTTGGCCGAAGCCGAAGGCCTCGACGGCCACGCCAACGCCATTCGACAAAGGCTTTAAAAACTGTCACAAGTCACAGGTCCGAAAACCCGTAATTTTGACCTGCGACCTGCGACCTGCGACCTGTAACCTGTAACCTGTAACTTGCGACCTGTAAACCTGAGATCCTTATGAACTACCTCCAAAATTTCAAACCCGAAATCCTTGCATTAGACGGCTATCATCTCAAAGCCTACGATTGCCCCGTCAAGCTCAACCAAAATGAAAGCCCCTTTGACGTTCCAGAAACGCTCAAAGACGAAATTCTCAATACGGTTCGGAAAAAAACCTGGTCACGCTACCCCGAACCCATGCAAATGGATTTGGTACATGCATTTGCAAAACACGTGGGTGCCAACCCCGATGGCATTATTGTTGCCAACGGTTCCAACACCCTGATACAACTCATCCTCGGTGTGATATCTGCACCCGGTGTCGATGTGGTCATTCCATCCCCTGCATTTTCACTGTATGGCATGTACACCCATGTCTTTAGTGGCAATGTCATATCGGTACCACTCACCTCCGATTACCGCTTTGATGTGCCCGCCATCCAAAAAGCCATCCAGGGTGAAAACGTTTGTTTGGCCATACTCTGTTCGCCCAACAACCCAACCGGGTGTTCAATCTCCAATGACGCATTAGACACCCTCCTGTCTAACACCAACGCACTCATCATGGTCGATGAAGCCTATGGCGAATTCTACAACCAAACCGCCCTCGACCTCTTGCCCAAGCACCCCAACCTCATCATACTCAAAACCTTCTCTAAAGCCTTTGGCGCAGCCGGTGTGCGCATCGGTTACCTCATTGCACACCCCGATGTAAGAAATGAAATCATCAAAGGCAAAATCCCTTTTGACATCAACGTGTTCTCACACACCGCCGCTTTGGCCATCTTAAAACACGAAGACCTCATCAAAGAACGCATCGGCTTCATCTGTGCCGAACGCGACCGTGTCTACCAAACGCTCACGCAAATGAAGGGTGTCACAGCCTACCCTTCCGACGCCAACCTCCTCCTCTTTGAAGTAGATGACCCCACTGCCGTCTTCAGTGGTCTCATTGAAAAGGGTGTGCTCATCCGCAACGTCACAAGTTATCCCATGCTCGAAAAAGCCCTACGTGTCAGCATTGGCTCAAAAGAAGAAAACGATCAATTCTTGTCTGCATTAGAGCGCACATTAAAAGAATCGACCTGATATTTTTTATTTAATGTATTTGCAATGAACGTCATCCATACATTAAGTGTATGAAACATCGTCTACTGAATATCAATGTATCGGCTTAATCTAATTGCTGATCCTAAAAAAAGGAAAGCAACCATGCCCAAACAAACCGACATAAAAATCCGCGGCGTAAAAATCTATTTCCTCCCCGTTCAAACCCGAATGCCCTATCGTTTTGGCACCGAACAGCTCGACAGCGTCACGTGCGTGCGTGTCTGTGTAGACGTTGAAAATGCACAAGGCAACACCGCATCAGGTTGGGGCGAAACGCCTTTAAGTGCGCCTTGGGCATGGCCTGAAGCACACCTAACGTATGCCATTCGCGAAACCGCCATGAAAGACTTTTGCATCCAACTCGGCAAAGCCTGGGCCGTGTGTGACGCATCCGGTCACCCCCTTGAAATTGGCCATACCTTTCAAGAAACCATCTTACCCAACGAACTTTCTGCATTCAATCAAACAAGCACCACAGATCCCATGCCCCAATTGGCAGCCTTGGTCTGCTCCTCGGCATTTGACTTGGCCTTGCACGATGCCTATGGCATGGCCAACAACGTCAATATCTACGACACCTATACCAACGCATATCTCAACCACGACCTAAGCCACTATCTCGAACCGGCCGACGATGTTAATTTTTCTTTCGATGGACAATACCCCGCCGATTACATCATCAATCCACGCCCCAACAACCTACCCGCTTGGCACGCAGTAGGCGGCAACGATCTCTTAGATGATTCCGAACGCACGGGAAGCGAACCAGACGACAACTATCCCGTCGTATTAGCCGACTGGATCAAAGCAGATGGCCTCACCTGTCTCAAAATTAAACTCACGGGCCAAGAACCCGGTTGGGATTATGATCGCATTGTCACCATTGGGGAAATTGGCATCAAACAAGGTGCCCTATGGTTGTGTACCGACTTCAACTGCACCGTGCAAACCGTCGATTACGTCAACAACATCCTCGACCGTTTAATGAAGGATCATCCCCGTATTTATCAAATGATCCTCTACGTCGAACAACCCTTTGCACACGATCTCGAAGCAAATCTACTCGACGTACACAGCATCTCATCACAAAAACCCCTCTTCATGGATGAAAGCGCCCACGACTGGCGCATTGTGCGATTGGGCAGAAAACTCGGTTGGACCGGTGTGGCCCTCAAAACCTGCAAAACCCAAACCGGCGCCATCTTATCCCTCTGCTGGGCACGTGCTCACGGCATGAGCCTCATGGTACAAGACCTCACCAACCCCATGCTCGCACAAATTCCCCACGTCTTACTCACCGCACACGCAGGCACCATCATGGGCATGGAAACCAATGCCATGCAATTTTACCCCGATGCCTCTCTGCCCGAAGCAGCCGTCCATCCCGGCGTGTATCGTCGACAAAACGGCCAACTCGACATCTCAACACTCCAAGGCCCTGGTTTTGGATACCAACTCGACCAAATCAAACGCGACTTGCCCGAACCAGCCGCAACATTCTAAGCCATTTATATCAATCTAAAAAGAACCCGCACGCAATACCTAAGAGTGGGTTCTTATTTGTATGGGTATTGATCTAAATCCCTATTTGTTCTATAATTACAAGTTGACGCCCCTCTGTTTAATTCTCGTTGAAATATCGCGATCTCACGTCCTATTTCTATCTCGTCTTTTCAAATTATGAACGCAGTACAATAAGGATTTACGTACCATGGCAACCGAACGAACCGAAACCATCTCGCGCCAAACCTCAGAAACAGACATCTCCCTCACCCTATCCCTAGATGGATCGGGCGCCTGCAAGGTTGATACAGGCATTGGCTTCTTCGACCACATGCTCACCGCACTAACCAAACACGGCCTCTTTGACCTCACCGTCACCTGCAAAGGCGACCTCGAAGTAGACGCCCACCACACCGTTGAAGACGTAGGCATCTGCATCGGCCAAGTACTTGACAAAGCCCTTGGAGACAAAAAAGGCATCACCCGGTTTGGTTCTGCCTACGTCCCAATGGACGAAGCCCTCGCCCGAGCCGTCATCGACCTCTCAGGTCGGGGTCACCTCATTTACGATGCCACATTTACCGAAGAAGTCATCGGCACCTTTCCCACATCACTCGGAATGGAATTCTTCACGGCACTGGCACAAAACGGCCGCTTCAACCTGCACATCGACCTCATCCGATCCAGCAATGCACACCACGGCATGGAAGCCATCTTCAAAGCCGTTGCCCGTGCCCTACGCCAAGCAGTCTCTCAAGACCCGCGCATAACAGGCGTGCCCTCTACAAAAGGCAGCCTATGAGCCAACCCGCCGTATTCATTGACCGCGACGGCACCATCAACGTCAACGTACACCACCTACACCGCGTTGAAGACCTCCAACTCATCCCGGGTGCTGCCGAAGCCATTGCCAAACTCAACACAGCCGGATATTTTGTCATCATCATCACCAACCAATCGGCCATTGCCCGAGGCCTGCTCACCGAAGAAGGCCTCGCTGAGATCCACACCGAATTGGAACGCTTATTGGCCTCCCAAAACGCAAGCATCAACGCCATCTACCACTGCCCCCATCACCCCGACTATGGCGACAAAATCACCTGCGCCTGCCGCAAACCCAGCCCAACAATGCTCCAACAAGCCGCCGCAGACCACACCCTCGACCTCTCGCGCTCCTTCATGATTGGCGACAACTACTCCGACCTCCAAGCCGGCTGGAACGCCGGCTGCCAATCTGCCCTCGTTCGCACCGGTCATGGAGAACAAGTCATTGCCAAAACCAATACAGAAAACAAACAAAAAATCAGCTACATCGGCAATGATCTGCTCGATGTAACCAACTGGCTCACAGATCAAAGGCACCTACACCCAGCCCCTTCCTGAAAGGGGAGTAACACCAAACACAAAAAGAAACACACCCAAACTCCAATATCACCCACAGATGGTGTGGGCCATAGTGTATCACGAAATAGAACCCTCAGAAAGACTCAAATACGACTCGCTGGTGGAAGGGGCCGTTGTGCAGTTGGTGTGTGGTGTTGGGGGATGTGAAGGGCGTGTGGAACACGAGGTGGGGTGTGGGAACTGCGCGGGCAGGTAAGGGTGGCCTAAGCTCGTAAAAACACTGAAGAAAATGAAACGCTCCACGCGTAGTGGCGGCTTTTTTTGCTTACTTTTTTTAGCTGTTGAAAAAAAGTAAGGCGCCGCAGGCAATGGAGGTAACAAACGTACAAAAACCCTGACCGTAATCAAGGAACCAAAAGTGCCAAAAAACTTCCCAAAAATCGACCTCTCCAAAGTCCAAACCTACCCCCTATCCAACCGCCCCAACAAAGTCTCCCTCGCAAGCTTTGCCACCCCCGCACACGGCGGCGCCTCCTTCGGATACTTCCTCACCAGCCTCCCCGACATCCTCATCGGCGCCGATTTCCGCCACCTCATCCGCGCCCTTTCAGAAACCATCCGCAACGACAAAACCATCGCCATAGGCATCGGCGGTCACGTCATAAAATGCGGCCTTGCCCCCGTGCTCATAGACATGATGAAACGCGGCTGGATCTCCGCCATTGCCATGAACGGCGCCACCGCCATCCACGACGTCGAAATTGCCATGCAAGGCCAAACCTCCGAAGACGTCGCCGAAGGCCTCAAAGACGGCTCCTTTGGCATGGCCAAAGACACCGGTGAATTCATCAACGACGCCATAAATACCACACCCAACGGATATGGGTATGCCCTCGGTAACAAACTCGTTGAAACCAACCAACCCCATCACCACAACAGCATCTTAGCAACCGCATACGAGCTCGGCATCCCCACAACGGTTCATGTCGCCCTCGGCACCGACATCATTCAACAACAACCCACCGCCAACGGCGAAGCCATTGGCCGCGCCTCATTCAAAGACTTCGAAACCTTTTGTTCCATCGTTGCATCCCTCGAAGGCGGTGCATACCTCAACATCGGTTCCGCCGTTCTCCTACCCGAAGTCTTCCTCAAAGCCCTCACCGTCGCCCGAAACTTAGGCCACGTGGTCAACCACTTTGTCACCGCCAACTTCGACATGATCCAACACTACCGCCCCCGCGTCAACGTCGTCCAACGCCCAACCATGCAAGGCGGCACAGGCTACAGCTTCACAGGCCATCACGAAATCATGGTCCCCCTCCTCGCCCATGCACTTGCCGAATCCCTCGATGACCGAGTACAAGCATCCGATAACAAAATCCTCACCCGCGAACAAGCCATAAACGTTCGCAATCGCCTCCGTGAGATCGGCACCAAAACCGTCTTCACCAACGGCTGCTTCGACCTCCTCCATCGCGGTCACGTCACCTACCTACAAAAAGCACGCGAGCAAGGCGACGTACTCTTTCTCGGCCTCAACACCGACGCATCCGTCCAACGCCTCAAAGGCCCCAATCGCCCCATCTTACCCCTTGAAGATCGCGCAGGTGTTCTCGCCGCATTAGAATGCATTGATCACATCATCCCCTTCGACGAAGACACCCCACAGGAACTCATTGCCGCACTCTTACCCGATGTGCTCATCAAAGGCGGCGATTATCAAATTCAAGACATCGTCGGGCGCGAAGAAGTCGAAGCCGCAGGCGGCACCGTCACCACCATCCCTCTAGTTGAAGGACGTTCCACCACCAACATTGTCGAAAAAATAAAAGGAATCAATGCATGACCTCAGAACGTCTCCGTGAAATATTAGATGGGTTCCCCAACCAACATGTACTCGTCGTTGGCGACGTCATGCTCGATCACTACCTTTGGGGCGCAACCAAACGCATCTCACCCGAAGCACCCGTCCCCGTTGTCAGTGTCGAATCAGAAACCTATCGTCCAGGTGGCGCAGCCAACGTCGCATACAACCTGCGCATCCTTGGTGCAAACGTCACCATAGCCGGCCTCATCGGAAATGACGACAATGCCAAACACCTCACAAACACACTCAGCGAATCAGGTGTCAACACATCCGGTTTAATCGTCGATCCCAATCGCCCAACAACAACCAAAACCCGTGTGATGGGTCACACCCAATATCGCCAACAACAACAAATGCTGCGCGTCGATCGCGAAACCACCACACCCATTGATGACACCTTACGCAACCAATTAACGGAAGCCATCATCAATACCCAATCTATCGGTGCCATTTTCGTATCAGACTATGCCAAAGGTGTCGTCACCATCCCATTCATGGACGCCATTCGCCAAATCAAACGCCAGCACAATTATCCCGTTATCGCCGACCCCAAAGGCCGCACCTTCGACAAATACCACGGCGTCACGGCCATCTCGCCCAACCAGTCCGAAGCCTTGGGTGCATTTAATCTCGACGAAGCAGCTGAAACAACGGTCATTGAAATAGGGCACCGCCTCATCAAACAATTCGAACTCACCCAAGTCTACATGACCCGCAGTGAAAAAGGCGTTGCCCTCTTTGAACAAGACGGCAAAGTCACACACATTCCAGCAACTGCACGTGATGTCTTCGACGTCTCAGGTGCAGGCGATACCACAGCAGCAGTATACACACTCGCACTTCTCTCAGATGCGTCACCTGCCGAGTCTGCTTACATTGGTAATCTTGCAGGTGGCATTGTGGTTGGCAAAGTGGGCGTCGATACGGTTTCGATTGAAGAAATAGTAGAGGCCCATCTTATTGCGGCAAGTACATAAACTGAGCCCTTGTCATTATGAAAATTCTCCACACTGTATACGACGACTTTGAAAACCCCTGGTGCGGGGGCGGCGGTGCCTTGCGTACACAGGAAATCTCTCGCCAACTCAGCAAGCGCCACGACATCACCTCGTTGGTCGGTGCTTTTCCTAACTGTGAACGTGAAATTGAACGCGATGGTGTACGCATCAAACGCTTGGGCACAAACCGATCGTACTTACTTAGCCGACTCAGTTTTGCAGCAGCAGCCTCTCGCGAAGTGGCTCGTGGTGATTTTGACCTTTGGGTATATGGCTTTTCTGCCTATGCACCTCTTCATGCATCCAACGCACTACGCCAACGCAGCCTGCTCGAATTTTTTCATCTCATGGGCGATCACGCCACCGAAAAATTCCCCCTACTCGGTCATGTTGCCCGATTTGCAGAAAAACATGTGCTCAAAACACACCCTTACATCCTCACCATATCACCAACAGTAACACATCAACTCAAAGAAAAAGGCATCACCGCCGATCTCAATCTCGTTTATACAGGTGTCGACGACATCTCTTTTCAAGCCCAAGGCGAAGAACAAGACTACATCCTTTATTTTGGTCGCCTCGATATTCACACCAAAGGCATCGATGTTTTATTTCGTGGATTCGCGCAACTCAACCGCACAGACGTCCGCCTCATTCTTGCCGGACGCGGCGCACCCGAACGCCAACAAGAATTGCAAAACCTCGCAAATGAACTCGGCATAGACAAACGCGTTGAATTTTTCGGCCCCGCCACCCAAACACAAAAAAACGACCTCTTTGGCAATGCCCTCTTTGTCTGCATGCCCTCCCGCTACGAAGGCTGGGGCATCGTGGCCATTGAAGCTGGTGCCGCAGGAAAAGCCGTCATCGGCACCAACATCCCCGGGCTTGCCGACGCCATTCGCCCCAATGAAACAGGTCTCCTCGTCCCATCCGAAAACCCCGATGCACTCGCACAAGCAATGAAACAACTGTTAGATAATCCCACACTGCGAAAAACATTGGGCACAGCCGGACGCAAATGGGCAGACCAATTCACCTGGGATCGCATTGCTGTAGAACAAGAAAACGTCTACCAAAAAGTCTATGAAGCCATCCAAAACAAGTAAGTATATTATGCCCGCATCCAATCACCTGACAAAACCCAACTTAAGACCCAGGAAAAGTAACCCTTCTTTTTTTACTTTTTACTTTTTACTTTTTACCTTGAGTGGCACCGGACCGTGGGAGGCAATATGACCAACCGCACAGCCTCCTTCTATCTCTTTATATGCATCAGCTGCATCTACCTCCTCACCGCAGGGGGCCATTATGGTGGTGATGGTTTTTGGAACTATCTCACCGCACGCAGTTTGATCCTCAACGGTGATCTCGTCATATCAGATCAAAATTTCGCCATTCCAGAAATGCAACGCCAATATCAATCCGTAGCATCTTCTAACCGAACCTACTCCAAATATGGTTTAGGCCTTCCACTTGCCGAACTGCCCTTTTTGGGGGTGGGCCATATCCTTTCGCAATTCGTATCTAAACTACCGACCGACTACCTCACCATGTTCACCACCTCACTCACCAATGTCTTCATCTGCGCCCTCTGGAGCCTCGGATTCTTTCGCCTTGCCCTACAACTTGGGTATCAACATCGTACCGTTTGGTGGCTCACACTTTTCTTTGCCCTCGGCTCCATGGTCTTTCCTTATGCCGGATATGGTTTCTCCGAACCCCTTGTTGGTATTTCACTCTTAGGGGCAACGGGTGGATGTTTTTTCTTTGTCAAAAATGAACCTCTACGTGCTTTGGTTGTAGTAAGTATATGTATAGGTCTTGCAATTTTAACCAAACTCTATGTCATCATCACCCTACCCATCTTTTTATTATATATGTGGCCAACCTTTAAAACACAATCTAACAAACGCCTTCCAGCCATAACCATTCTAGCACCCTTGCTTTTCTTTCTCATTGTTATTCTTTTTCACAATCACATCCGATACAACAACATCTTTCACACGGGTTATCACCTCGACACCCTTTCACAGCAAGGCGGATATTTCGCCTTTTATCCCACCCAAATCATCACTGCACTTTATGGACTGCTCTTCAGTACAGGTCGAGGGCTTGTCTTCTTTTTACCTGTTGTGTGCCTCTTTCCTTTTGCCTATCGCCACTTCAAAGTATCACACCCCAAAGAAGCCAAGCTCTTCTTAAGGATCATCATCATACATCTTATCCTGTTTACATTCATGATTGATTGGCATGCCGGATCAAGCTGGGGTCCACGTTACCTTCTACCCATTATCCCCTATTTGATCTTGCCTCTCGGCAGTCTAATAGAATCCGCAGACAAAAAACGCGTCTTGGCATTTGGAATCGCAGGCATGATTACCCAATTCCCCGGTGCACTCATAAACCCGCACCTCTTTGTACGATTTGTTCAAGACAAAAAAATAGGCGACCTCATATTCTATCCAGGTCACCCAGGCGACATGCTCTTTTCGCCCTATTTATCACCCATTCTCGGCGGATATTATCAACTCGTTTCAGGCCTTAAACACATCCTCACAGGCACATCACTCACCTATACCATCTCGTCGGGCACAGAACGATCTCTCTCTGCATCTTTAAAAAACTATGACACCATCGACATCTGGTGGCTCAACGCCATCCAAACAGGTTTATTAAACACAACCCTTACTTTTGTATTGTTGTTCTCTATCATCATACTCATTGCCATCGCCATTTACACCATGCGCCAACTCATCATTTGGCAACGTCAACCCGAAGGAAACGCACCATGAGCAAACGCGCCCGCGAACAGCGACAAACGCCACAAACTTCAGAATCCACACCCCAAGCAACCATAACAGACAGACTGTCCAAACCCTGGGTACCGGTTGCCTTCTTTGCCCTACTCACCCTGCTGTATTTTTATCGTTTTATCTTTTCGGGTGATGTCATCTATGGTTCAGATACAGGTGCCGAACTGCAAAAAGGCCAAGAACCTTTTGTTGAAAAAGTTGCAAATATTCCACCTGCAAACTGGAGCCGCTTTATGGGCGGCACACCAGAATCCAGTGGCCTTCGTGCACAATACTTTCCGCTTCACATCGTCGCACTTTTCACCAGCGAGCACCGTTACTTTGGCTGGCGTTATGTAGTCGCCATGTTCTGCGCCGGATACTTCACCTTTATATGTGCCCGCGCACTGGGTCTGCATCCTCTCGCTGCACTTGTCGCAGGCGTAGCCTATGCCTCTGCACCCACATTTCTCACCTTTCCACGTGCGGGCCACTTTGCCAAAATGTCGGTGATCTCCCTTTTGCCGCTCATGTACTGGGCACTCTACCGAGGCATGGACACCAAAAAAATCATCTACTTCCTTATTCTCGGGGGCACTGTAGGCATCAGCATCTACACCCCCCACCTGCAAATGGTCTACTTCGCCCTTTGGGCACTTGGCCTACTCTACCTTTACAAAGTTGTGCACCATTACCTCAAAGAAAAAGATATCAATGCCGCTCTCTACCGTTCCCTCCTCGCCGCAGGTGCCATCTGCCTAGGTCTTGCCATCGGTGCCGAAGGTGTCTTTCCCCAATATTGGAACACCAAAACAGTCACCAAACGCGCGGGCAAAGAACAAGCAGGTGCCGGTTATGAATACGCCTCATCGTGGTCTCTGCACCCCGAAGAAATTTTCGCGCTTGTCATTCCCGAATTTGGTGGCTTCAATCTCGATGAAGGGTACCGCTATTGGGGCCGCAACCTCTTCAAAGGCAACTCTGAATACGTGGGTATCGTCCCACTCTTTTTTGGCCTCTTTGCACTCACACGCATCCGTAAAAAACCACACATCGCTTTCCTCTTTGCACTCTTTATCTTCACCATTGCCTATTCACTGGGCCCCCATACGCCCTTACACAAAATCTTTTACCATATCGTCCCCGGTGTAAACGTTCTTCGCGTACCAGGCATGATCGCCTTCCTCTTTTCTTTTGCCCTATGCCTCCTATCAGCCTATGGCATTCACCGCATTCTCAAAGCAGATTTATCACCCGAATCGGTCCGTAAATTTCTCATCACAGGCGGTGTGTCTGCAATCGTTCTCCTTATTTTTGCCTTCGCCCCATCTGCTTTGCTTGCCATCTGGCGCAGTATATTTTGGACCGACATGCCTGCCCAGCGTGTACAGATTGCCCAAGACAGCTTGTCTTACATTGGCCAGGGCGCCCTCTTGGCCGCACTCTTTGTGGGTATTATGACAGCACTTTCATACCTACGCTTACAAAACAAACTACAACCCCATGTCTTCGCGCTCATTCTCTTGCCCCTCATCTTGGTGGACACATGGCGCATCGACAAAATGTTTCTCACCTATGTCAATCCAAACAGTGTACTGCCCCAAGAACGTGTCAATCCCAATGTGATCAACTACCTCAAGCAAGACACCGATCTCTTTCGTGTTTTGGCCATACCAAACGCAAAAGAGGTGCCCCTATATGGCATCGACCTCGTCACAGGATTTAACGACTTTGCCATTGATCGTTACGACAATATTCTCAAATCAGGCGATGTGAATCGACCCGCAATACTCAATTTACTTAATACCAAATACCTCGTCTCAAAAGATCCACTCGACATCCCTTGGATGCAAAAAACAGGTGAAGCAGACAACCTACACATCTACAAAAATCCCATCGCACTCCCATGGTTTTACCTTGCACCCCAATACGAAATCATCACCGACGAAGACCAAATTCTCGAACGCCTACGTGATCCAAACACACGCCCAGAACAAACGGCACTCATTGAAGAAGAACCCGGCATTGCTTCTGACACCAATACCCAACAACCTGGCACGGTACAACGTCTTGAATACAATGCCCGACAAGGCCACATCAAACTCCAAACCAGTGCATTAGGTCCACGCATCCTCGTCATCTCACAAAACCACCACCCACACTGGCAAGCCTTTGTAGATGGCGAATCAACACCCCTCATTCGCGCCAACTACCTCTGGACCGCCGTAGCCTTATCACCTGGCGAACACACCGTAGAATTGCGTTATCACGATCCCATTGTCGCCACCACGCGCTGGATCACTTTTGCAGGAACGGGCATCTTCATCATTGGCCTCATCGCCTTTGCCCGAAAACCGACCAAGGACACCGAAGATGCCGGATGAACAATCCGCCATCCAGCGTATTGCGCGCGGTGCCATTCAAACATTTGGCAGTGCCTATGCCGCACGGTTAATCACCCTGGCTGTTCGGCTCCTGCTCTTACAAATTCTCGTACCCAAAGACTTTGGTGCTGTTGGCACAGCCTTTTCACTCCTCGCAATGGCCGTTGCCGCCCGCGACTTTGGCCTTCACTACGCCCTCCTACACCAACACGACCGCGTCCACAGCCTTGCACCCACACACTTCATCTTAAGCATCAGCCTGGGCAGCATCAGCACCGTCTTGGCACTCCTCATGGCCGTCTATTACGACCAAGCCATCGCACTAACCCAAACCCTCACCGTTTACCTTGGCGGCACGGCCACCGAATCGTATCCCAAAGTCGCCCTCGCATTGGCCATCTTTGGCATCTTAGATTTCTTCCGAACCGCTGCCCTCACCGCCGAAGTACAACTCCAACGTGACCTCGAATTTGGTCGCCTGGCACTCGCCCATGCAGGTGGCACCATCCTTGCCGCACTCGTTGGCCTCACCCTCGCTTATCTCGGCTTTGGCAAATGGGCACTCATTCTCGGTTTCTATCCCTACAGCGTTGCATATGTCGTCGTCTTCTGCGCCGTCGTCTGGTCCAAACATCCGCCACCATTGAAGCACCTCCACCAATTCAACGCCGATGCTGCCCGACAAATGATTCGCTACGGCTTTCAATTCTGGCTCGGTGGCGTACCCAAAATTTTCGTTCAACACTACGATAAACTCATCATCAGCTTCTTTATTGGTCTCAACTGGCGAGGCCTCTATGATACAGCCCAAGACTTTGCCCAAATCCCCACAGGTGCAATTACTCTGGCCATCGTACGCATTACAGGGGCCGTCTATGCGCGCTACCAAAATGACCGTGAGCAACTTTCCGCCGCGTATCGCCGTGCCCTGCGCCTCATCCTTCGTGCAACCGTCCCCCTCTCACTCTTGCTCGCCTTAGAAGCCGATCGCTGGGTCTTGATCTTTCGAGGAGAATGGATGGCCGCTGCCCCCCTCCTCCAATCCCTTATCATATACTCCCTTTGCCGTCCCATTCTCGACGACCTCCACGCCCTCTTTTACAGCGTAGGTTCCCCCTTAAGCATCGCACGCTTCGCCGTCATCCAAGCACTCATATTACTCATCCTTGCACCATTTCTGGCCCTCGACATAGACGGTTATGGTCTCGGACTGGGCATTTATGGCATTGCCTTAAGCATGAACGTCATGGCCTTTGTCGGCCTCATCTTAGCCCTCACCTTCGCGCGCCAATTTGTAGACATACCCATCACCAAAACCTTTGCCCCACCTCTCATCGCAGGCCTCATCGGCGTTGCTCTCCACCAAGGAATAGCCCCTTATCTCTTAACCCTATCTCCACTCATCCATTTCATCTTAGGCAGTTTACTCTTTTCCACAGGCTACATCTTTGGTTTATTCTTAATCGAACGCAAAACCATCATGCTCGAAATTCAGAACATACTACAAGCGGTAAAACCTACCCCCCCGACCCCCTGAAAGGGGGAGAAAAGCAAAACTAAAAAAAACCTGAATACGACTCGCTGGTGGTGGGGGCCGTTGTGCAGTTGGTGGGATGTGATGTGTGGGTGTTGGGCGTGTGGAACACGAGGTGGATGGGGGCGGAACTGCGCGGGCTGGTGAGGGTGGTTTGCCCTCATAAAAACACTGAAGCACATTAAAGCCCCACGCAGTGGCACCCTTCTTTTGGTTCTTTTCTTGGGGTGTACCAAGAAAAGAACACGCCGTAGGCAGTAAAAGCAACCAACACCGTTCTACCCCTAACCACTTAACCCCACAAGCATCTCTTTTTCAAGGACCCCAACATGAAAATCGGCGTCTTCGCCTACCCCACCATGCGCCTCGATCCAGGCGGCGGCATGTTCACCCTCAATCAAACCTTCGAATACCTCCAACGCAACGGATACGACGTCCACCGCTTCGACCCCTGGACCCATCGCCTCGAAGACTTTGACCTCATCCACCACTTCGGTTTGGGCTACGGCAACTACGACTGGTTCCTCACCGTCAAAGCCGCCGGCAAAAAACTCGCAGTCACCACCATGTACTGGCTACCCGACCACCCAAAATCACAACGCCTCTCGCGCAAATACCTCAGCCGCCTCACCACCATCAAACCCCCACCCGCACTCGTACGCCTCATGCTCAACGAAGCCGATCTCATCTTGCCCAACGCCCAGGGCGAACAACACCTTCTCTCAGACCTCTACGACGTCCCAAAAGAAAAAATGGCCATCGTCCCCTGCGGAGTCGCTGACCGTTTTGTCGATGCAGATCCTAAAGCCTTCAAACAACACTATGGCATCGACAATTTCCTCTTTTGCATTGGCCGATTTGACCCCCGTCAAAAGAATCAACTCGGCCTCATCCGCGCCAACAAAAACACCGATCTCCCACTCGTCTTTATTGGTCGCCCAATCACCGGTGCAGAAGACTATCTTGAACAATGCAAAAAAGAAGCCCCATCCAATACCCTCTTTATCGACTATCTAAACCCCAAAGACAACCTTCTCGCCTCAGCATTCGCAGCCGCCAACACACTCGTTGTCCCTAGTTTCTACGAATATCCCTGCATGGTCGCTATGGAAGCCCTCTTAGCAGGCACCAAAGTTGCCATCACAAACGGGGGCACCACGCAAGAGACCTTTAAACACTACGCCAACTACTTCAATCCAAATTCCGAGTCAGATATGCGCGACACCATCGTTCGCACCTACAATAACAACCTACCAGAAGGCACCGTTGAATATGCCCGCAACACATTCTTGTGGGATAACGTAGGTCGCCAATTAGAAAACGCTTATAAAAATGCCGGATTTATCACTTCATCTTAAGCCTTTATTTGACCTTTAAAGCCTAAAATCCTATATTCAATTGCTATCTAAATACAATAAAAAACAAGCAGAACGGGGAATTTGAACATGAAAATTCAGGTCTATGCCTGTCATGAAGGCGTTCAGGAAAGTTTGTTGCGAGAATGGGTCAACCATGGACACGAAGTGTATCTAACAGAAGGGGTTACGAAGTGGGATGAAAAACGCGCAGCCATTGCCGACGGTGTCAAACGTGAGTGGCCCTCCAATCCCGATGTTATTTGGGTTGGGTCGCCTCAAGATGTAGGCCAAGGACTCAAATACAAGTGGTCCAAATTCAAACCCGGCATCCCCCTTGTACTCACCCACTGGTGGATACCCTCTATCAAACGCTTTGCAGGCACCGTCTACAAATTTGCACACCAAGTCAGTGTCTGTGAATGGGGCCGTGAATACCTCATGGACCACTTTAAAATGGATTCCGCCGTGATGTATTGCCCAGTTGACCCAGACATCTTCACCCTGCGCGAAGAAGCGCCAGACCCCAAACGGGTCATCTGCGTCGGCAATCACTTCCCATCACGATCCATCATGGGATGGGAGTATCTCGTCCAAATTATGGACAAAGTCTATCAAAAAGACCCCGAAGTACACTTCGAATTTCTCGGTGTCAATCCCGAAATCAATCCCGCAGACTACCCCAACGTATCCACACGCTCTTTGCCACAAAATGAAATGCCCGACCACCAAGCCCAAGCGCGTTGTGTGGTCATCACCACCACCTTCAACCTCATCCCACACTCGCTTTTAGGCGCCATGGCCTTAGGTCGCAACATCGTCGCATTTGACCTGCCCTCGCTTCACGAAGTGATCGAACACGGCAAAAGTGGCTACCTCATCCCACAATACGACACGGACAAATTTGCCGAACAAATTCTCGAACTCACCAACAGTCCCGTAGACCCAGAAGTAGGTCGCAAAGGTCGTGAAAACGTACTCGCCAAATGCGATTATCGCCTTGTGGCATCGCAATATGAAGAATTTTTCGCAAACGTCGTCAAATAAAAAACAAAGCGCGAAGCGCATAGAGCAGAGCGTTCATAATCGCCTTGCCCGCGCTTTGCTCTATGCGCTTCGTGCCTTTTTATGAACGGGTCTCAATAAAACATGGCGAAACGATCCAATCGACCAAAAGAGAAACAACCACCCAAAGCCGTACCAGCGTCAAAACAGGCATCCTCTAAAATCACATTCGAACAACTCGAAACGACGTCGTGGTTTTTGCCTATCTTGGGATTGTTGGGATTGCTCATGGGCGTCCTACTCTTTGATAGCAATTTGTCCCTCAGTGGCGATAATGCTCAATTTATCAATCTCGGGCGTTCCCTCGCCGCCGGGTATGGCCTCTCCGAAACCTTGGGTGACACACCCACACCACACACCAAATACCCATTTGGTTTCCCCCTCCTCTTAGCCATTGTAGACACCATCATCCCCAGCAGCCTCATCGCCCTTAAAAGCTTTGTCGTGATCCTCTACGCAATCTCCATACCTCTTGTTTACAAATTCATACGCCACTATGCAAATGCATCTCTATCGTTCTTTGTGGCCATTCTGTGTCTTGCCTCAACACCACTTCTTAACTTCTCACACCAAGTGATGTCCGAGATCCCTTTTTTGCCATTTGCACTCTTGGCACTCATCCTTCTTCAACGCGCCCATGAAGATGAATCAACAAAAACACTCCTCTTTGCAGTTCTCGCCATCATGGCTGCGTATTATATTCGCAGTGCAGGTATAGCGCTTGTAGGCACGGGCGTGATCTTTTTTGCAATCCATCAAAAATGGAAAGAAGCGGGCATCATTGCTGGAGGTAGTTTGCTACTCGCCCTGCCTTGGCAAATTCGCACCCGTGCATTAGGTGGCAACGACTATATCAACCAACTCTTCAGTGTCAATCCCTATCAACCAGATGAAGGCATGCTCACATTTGGTACCCTAATCGAACGCCTCATCGCCAACGCCGAAATCTATGGCCTGCGTATTATTCCGGAAGTTTTTGTACCATCAACTGTCACAGAACCTAATTTTGTTCTTGGACTCATCTTTACTGGCCTCGTGCTCTATGCCATCATCACAGGCATTCAAAAACGCCAACTGCCCGCAATCTTCCTCATCTGTTATTTAGGACTCTACCTGCTCTGGCCTCGAGTTTGGTCTGACATTCGCTTTCTCATTCCCGCCATTCCCATTCTCTTTTACACTTTCTTAACCACCATCTCTGACCTCGTCCAGAAAGTCAACGCATCTGCCACACAAAAAGCCGTTGTCATCGCCTTTTTAATCGCCCTGGCATCCAACAGTGCCGCAACTCACGAACTTTCTAAACACAATGGCCAATTTCCACCCAACTGGAAAAATTATTTTGAGGCAGGAGAGTGGATCAAAAACAACACCGATCCAAACATAAAAATATCGTGCCGAAAACCCTTCTTAATGAACGCCATTACCAATCGAAAAAGTGGTGGTTACATCTGGGAATCGCCCGATGCCATTATTGCCGACTTTGAAAAAAACAACATCGACATCGTCATCATTGATCAAATTGGATTCTCTTCGACACCCGAATACCTCGTCCCAGCCTTTAAAGCACATCGCGACCGTTTCGATATTATTCACATTGTGCGAAACCCCGACACATACATTTTAAGATTCAAAAAGAAACCCTCGCCATCACAGGATGAAGGATAAAAATGTCACAAGTCTCAGGTCTTCAAGTCACGAACCAGAACCATGAATCATACAGACCTGCGACTTGCTGACCTACACCCTGCGACTAAATCCTCTATTTCACATGTATAGACCACTCACGTTTGCCGTCTGCCATTTGCCGTCTCACCGATTTTCATGAACAATCAAAAAATCCTCATATTCCGCCCCGATCACTTGGGCGACATGCTGCTCACAACACCGGCCATTTACGCGCTTCGGCAAACGTATCCCGAAGCCCACATCAGTGTCTTGGCCGGATCTTGGACAACATCCATCCTCAAAGGCAATCCCGATATCAATGACATCATCACCTGTAATCTGCCCTGGCTGGACCGCACAGGCAACCCATCTTGGCGACCATTGCCAAAAGCGATTCGGCAAATACGCGCACAAAAATTCGATCACATCTTCAACTTTCGTGTGGCCGCAAAAGCCGCTGCATTCTCACGCCTTTTAAGCGGCAAAAAACGCTGGGGATTTGATGTCGCGAAATCATCTTGGGCGTGGACCAACACGGTACATTTCGATCCAACAGTTCATGTCGTAGACAACTACATGGCACTCATGCAAGCCGCAGGTGTCAGCGAAGCGCCCGTTCAATTTCGCATTTTTCCCAAATCAGAAGACCTTTCTCCCGTCAATCAACTCCTCACCGACCTACCACCCGCAGTCGTGCTTGGCATCACATCAGGCCGTCCTGATAAGGCCTGGATGCCCGAACGGTGGGCAAGCGTGGCAGATCACATTGCCGAGCAAGGTTTTCAAATTTTGCTCAATGGCGGCCCATCAGAAGGAGCTGAAATTGATGCCGTTCAAGCACACATGAAACACCAAGCCATCAGCCTCATTGGAAAATTCTCATTGCTCCAATTTGCCGGTCTGCTCAAAAAGTGTCGCGCCATGATCACCATCGACTCCTTTCCCATGCATATGGCAGCAGCCGTAGAAATCCCCACCATAGCCATTATGGGCGCCAACAGCAGCCAAATGTGGGGACCTTATCCCGGCACGTATCCCCGTATCGTTGTTGAACCACCCCCCGAGATTCCCCGAGATGACAAAGCCATGGCCACCATCCAACCATCACGCGTTATTGAGGCATTTGACAGCTTCAACCTATCTGCCTAAAGACTTGATGTTTGTCAAAAAACAAGCTCTTTGCTATCTTTCAAAGCATGACGTCTCAATTGGCACAAAAAGACACTTTTTTTACTCATTGATTTCTGGAAACCTATGAACACACAACCACAATCCATCGCAAACTCAGAACAAACCTACCCTATTGATCTCACGCTTATTATTCCTCTGCTGAACGAAGAGGAAAGTCTGCGGCCGCTGGTAGAAAAGATCCGCGATACCCTCAATGGCACCAACTTGACATATGAGATCATCTTCATCGACGACGGATCAACCGATGGATCCATGCAAGTTCTCGAAGAACTTCATGCAGCACACACCGAAATTCATGTCATCCAATTTCGGCGCAACTTTGGCAAAGCGGCTGCATACACCGCAGGTTTTCAGCGTGCCAAAGGCCAATTCGTCATCACCATGGATGCCGACCTACAGGACGACCCAGCAGAAATACCAGGCTTGCTTGCCAAACTGGACGAAGGATATGATCTTGTCTCAGGTTGGAAAAAGAAACGCTTTGACCCCATGGGCAAAACATTGCCCTCCAAATTTTTTAACTGGGTTACAGGCCGTGTCTCGGGCATTAAAATCCACGACTTCAATTGTGGTCTCAAAGCATATCGCAACGAAGTCGTCAAAGACGTACGCGTTTTTGGCGAACTCCACAGATACATTCCCGTCTTAGCCGACCTCGAAGGCTATCGCGTTGGTGAAATTCCAGTACAACACCACCCACGACAATTTGGCGTCACCAAATATGGTATGGGTCGATTGCTCAAAGGTTTTCTCGACTTACTCACTGTCATGTACATCGGAAAATATATGGGTCGCCCCCTTCACCTCTTTGGCACAATGGGCCTCATCTTTGGTGTCCTTGGCATGGGTGTCAACGGCTTCATCGTATTTCTCTGGTCTCAAACGGGCACCATCCAAAACCGACACCCCTTACTCACTTTGGGTGTCTTACTCACCGTGCTCGGTGTTCAGTTTATCTGCACCGGACTCTTGGCCGACATGCTCACCCGCGGCCCTCAGCCAGGTGAAAAGTATAATGTTCGAAAAACTTTAGAATAATAACCAATCAAACATTTCAAGCATTGCGTATCGCTCACTTTGTTCCGTTGAACACGCTGCCACTCCATCTGTGGTTCCAAATAGTTTTATGATCCAATAGAAAGCCTTCCCACATGTCTCCAAAAAAAATCCTCGTCACCGGTGGTATGGGATTTGTCGGTTCATATCTTGTTGATGAACTCGTACAGCGCGGCCACCAAGTGCGCATTTTCGACTGTCTCGATCCACAAGTACACACAACAGGTGACGTGCCCAGCTATGCCAACTCCCATGCCGAATTTATACACGGTGATGTGCGCGATTACGACGCCTTTAAAAAAGCACTCGACGGCATCGAAATCGTCTTTCACCAAGCCGCAGCCGTGGGCATGGGCCAATCGCAGTACGAAATCAAAAAGTTTGTCGATATCAACACCGGTGGCACCGCCAATTTTCTCGACATTTTAGCCAATAACAAACACAACGTTGAAAAAATGATTGTGGCAGCCTCACAAACCAGCTACGGTGAAGGCCTATATGCCTGCCCAGAACACGGCACCCAGCACCCTGGTTTGCGGCCAGCTTCACAACTTAAAAAACACGAATGGGAACACAAGTGTCCTGTGTGCAGTGCCAATATGCCAGCCACACCCACATCGGAAGACACCGAACGCATTTGTTATGCCATTTATGCCCAAACCAAAACGCATCAAGAAGACATGGTACTCAGCATTGGCAATACCTACAAAATTCCAGCGGTTGCATTGCGTTACTTCAACATCTTTGGCCCACGTCAATCGCTTTCCAACCCCTACACAGGTGTGGGTGCCATTTTTATGAGCCGCCTCAAAAATGGCAAACGTCCCGTCATTTACGAAGACGGTAAACAATCTCGCGACTTCATTTCCGTCCACGATATTGTACAAGCCAATATGCTCGCCATGGAAAAATCAGACGGGGATTATCAAGCCTTCAATGTAGGATCGGGCAAAGCAACATCTATTGAACAAATCGCACTCACCCTGTCCAATATCCTCGGTGTGGAGCACCTTACGCCCGAAATTGTAGAAAACTATCGAGAAGGTGATACCCGCCACAGCATTGCCGATATCTCACGCATAAAACAAACGCTGGGTTTTAAACCCAGCGTCACTTTCCAAAACGGTATGGAAGAACTTGTTGAATGGGCGCGTGATGAAGAAGCCGTCGATGGGTTTGCAAAAGCACAATCCGAACTCCAACAACGGGGCCTCACAGCCAAACTCGACACGGAGTAAGTATGACCATTCCTCTCATTGATCTCTACGCACAGTATCAGTCCATCAAACCAGAAATTGATGACGCCATACAGCAAGTCATTCGAGACAGTGCCTTCATTGGCGGATCGTACCTCAAAACCTTTGAAGATACCTTTGCCGCATATTGCCAAGTACCTTATGGCGTGGGTGCCAGCTCGGGCACCACAGCACTTCATCTTGTCTTTGCAGCACTTGGTATTGGTCCTGGTGACGAAATCATCACGGTGCCCAACACCTTTATAGCCACCGTTGAAACCATTGTACAAACAGGTGCAAAACCCGTTTTTGTCGATGTCTGTGACGACACAATGAACTTGGATCCCACCAAGCTCGAATCTGCCATCACAAATAAGACCCGAGCCATTGTACCTGTCCACCTCTATGGACAGCTTGCCGACATGGATCCCATTATGGAGATTGCGCATCGGCACCAAATTGCGGTCATTGAAGATGCCGCACAGGCACATGGTGCAGAGTACAAAAAAAATCGGGCAGGCCATTTTGGAACGGCTGCCACGTTTAGTTTTCACCCTGCCAAAGTTTTAGGTGCATTTGGCGATGCGGGTATCATTGTCACAAAAGATGAAATATTGGCCCAAAAAATGAAAATGCTCGCCAACCACGGTCGCGTGGAAAAATACGAGCACGAAATATCAGGCTACAATTATCGCCTCGATCCTCTTCAAGCGGCCATCTTACAAGTGAAACTCAAACATCTTGAAACATGGTTAGAAAAACGGCGCGATCACGCACAATTTTACAACACATGTTTTGAAAATACCAACATAAAAACACCCATTGAACGCGCGGGCAATCGACATATATATACATACTATGTCATTCGCACTCAAAAACGCAATGCAATTGAAAAAGCACTTCAAGAAGCCGACATTGCTGCACAAGTGCACTACCCAATTCCCCTCCACATACAACCTGCATTTAAAAAGTTGGGTTATAAAGAGGGTGATTTTCCGGTTGCAGAAGAAACAGCAAACGAAATTCTAACATTACCGCTGTATCCTGAACTCACACGCAATCAAATCCAACACATTGCAGAACGCGTGCTCAGTGTTTTTTGAACAAGTTAGATTTGTTGCAGGCTAGAAACTGAATCCTAAAGACCTTATTACGCACCAACAGGTTCAGCAAGATTTGGCACATATGCGGTGTTATCTAGTTGTCGCAATGCCAAACGAATCTTTTCAGAACGTAAGTCTTCACCGTGAATGGCATAATACAAAGCCAAATAGGCCAATTGGTCGCGTCTGTCTAAATTTGTGCTGGTCATGTGATTTTCCCTTTCAAATTGGGATAGTTTAAAAATAATGGACACTTACTTTACATGCAAAGCTGATGCCAAAAATACAATCTAAGACAAAAATATTAATAAGATATTGTTTTTAAATCACTTATCGTCAATATTGGTATTTAAAAATTTTAATCTTGTGTGTCATTTTTATATCAATGTGGTTAGAATGACCTCATATTGTCCTTGATTTGGCAACTTCTGCCATCCTGACATTGGGAAAATGCAAT
>JBLHJX010000051.1:0-24382 GCA_047619225.1 Candidatus Latescibacterota bacterium | reverse complement strand
GTCTCCTCCGGCACTACAAAAGGCCGTTTGGATTAACAAACCAAATGACGAACACGATATACACAAAAATCTTCACTAATTATTTTCTGAAACTGTCGCTTTTCTATTGACACATACCGTTGGGGCGCTTTTGGCTAACGTCTGCCATTGCAGATAGTGGCCGCACTTCAAAAAAGAGATCAAGGTTTTATCCATCAGCTCAATAAATCAGTCGCGGCCATTTGGGTTGGGTGGTTGTAGGGAGTGGGTCTGCAATGGCTTGTTAGCCGAAGGCGCATTGGGAGGATTCGCCTCAATCAGAATACATCCAGGGCGAAAAAACAGCACACGCCACATAGGTCTGTTTTTCTTTTGATTATTATCCTCTTGATCATATACCCTGAAATAGGTTATATTTCACATATTGTTTGAGACCTCTAAAAAGGAAAATGTATGGCTACTCTTCATATTGACCTAACTGATCAAGAAAATGATTCTCTTTTAACCATCGCACGTCAAAAAGGCAAGAGCCAAGATGAATTGTTACGTGATGCAATTCAAGATTTGATTTCTCAGTTTCAACAAGGAGATCGGCAAGCTCTTCTTCAGAGTGCGCGTGGTATATGGAAGAATAGAACAGACTTACCTTCACCAGAAGAACTTCGGCGCGAATGGGACAGACTGTAAAATATGGCTATTCGATTGCTTTTTGATACAGATGTCATCATTGATTATTTGCGTGATCAATCAGATGCGGTGCAATATCTTGAAAATCGACCAGAGATTTTATTGATATCTTCAATTGTCGTCGCTGAACTCTATTCGGGTTTGCGTGATGAATCAGAGCGCGAAGCGTTGGAAACGTTTTTGAAAGCCTTCGAAATAGTGCCAGTTAATGAGGAAATCGCCATTAAAGGTGGCACGTATCGTCGAGATTATTACAAAAGTCATGGCACGGGTTTGGCAGACGCCTTGATTGCCGCAACGGCTGATATACGCCAAGCAAAATTGGTCACACTAAACAAGAAACATTTTCCAATGTTGAAGGACATCATCACACCTTATCAGAAGACATAAACAATCACAAAGCATAATGTAACTATCCTCAACCCGCAATCGTTTTAGAATTGCGGGTTTTTGTTTTTGTGTGTTATAAGTTTTTCTGGGTTGGGGGGGCGCTTTTGGCTAACGGCGGGTGTGCCCGACGTGGCCGCGCATTATAAAAAGAGATCAGTGGTTTTAATAAACAGTATATCCATAACTCGCGGCCATGTGGGAGATGTGGGGTTTGGGAGATGATCGGGCACACATTGTTACACGTCTGGCGGCGCGCCCCAATCACGGCGAAGCCTTTAAAGGGGCTGAAAGTCAGTGCACGCCATAGAAGATGGTTTTCCGCTTCTTGGGTTCAATTCTCGCTTTAACGACCGAGCTCAGTCACGCCGCAAAGCGGTAGCGGTTGGAGCGACTGGTTGGGCACCACTTTCATTTTGTTTTTCCAGTATGACCAGCGCGATTCCACCAAGTATGGCTACGGACGCCAATACGAAGCGCGCGGTTGGGGACTCATTGAGGAAGACTATGCCACCTATGGCGGCAATGACTGGAACACTGAGTTGCACCGTGGCGGCACTGGTTGCCTTTAATGCAGGTAGTGCAGTATACCAAATGGCGTAGCCCAATCCGGAGGCAACGGCACCCGATGCAATTGCGTACAGCAATCCAGCACAGTCCAGAGAAGCCTCGGTATGCTTTAGTAGGCTCAATGCTGCAGCTATGGGAACTGCACGCAGGAAATTTCCCGCCGTCACCCTGGTGGGATCGCCTACACCTTTCCCGCGCAAAGAATAAATGCCCCAGGCAACTCCTGCACTCAACATCAAGAGAGAACCTATTATGGGGGGCGCAGAAAGACCTGGCAATAGAAGACCAACCAGCCCTCCGAGGGCAAGGACAAGCCCCACCATCTGTAATCTCTGCAAACGTTCCCCCGTCCAAATTCCGTAGCCGATCATCGTTGCTTGAACCGCGCCAAAGAGCAACAATGCACCAGTTGACGCGGGCAGGCTCATATATGCAAAGGAAAAGCCAGCCGCATAGGCAAACAATGCAAATGCCGAAGGCCAGTTGCCTTTGCCAGTCTGGGTGCCGCGACTTATTCGTACGACCAGCCACAGCATCACCGCTCCGGAGATGAGTCGGGTCGTGGTAAAATTCGCTGGGTCAATGCTGGTATCCTTTAGAGCAATACGGCACAGCAGCGAATTACACGCAAATGCAACCATGGTCAATGACGTCAGGACGGCTATACGGATGTAAGGCATTTCATTCCTTTAGGCTGCGGCCTGTGACGCCTTCTGACTCTGCGGACGAATGCAGAGCAACTCGTTCAAATAATAGCAATCGCCGTTGGTGGTTTTTGCCTTTGTGCACGATTTGCTGGCCGTGGGTTGAGATTCCTGCGCCGCTTTTGTGTAACGGTTGAGGTTGCAGACGGGCTTGCAGACTATAAAAAATGTATCACTGGTTTCTCAATCAAAAAGAGAAATTACACTGCAAGCCTGTGTGGGGTGGGTGGTTTGGTGGTGAACTGCAACCTGTTGTTAAATGATGTCGGCGCTGCCCCTTTAAGAACAAACACTATAGGGGCAAATCTTAAAGCGCATGGATTGAGATGCTTTTCGGATTTTATTAGAGCAATCCATTTTCTGCAACTACTCGAATTTCGCATAACGTTTTGAAATCAGATATGATTTAATAGAATCAGGAATGTTATTTTGGTAAAAAGGGACTGAGAAAGTATCATCTTGCACTATGGCTAAAATAGCTCCCTTAAGTTCACTTCCGGTTAGATTGGCTTGGTCTAATCGAGCATTATTTAGGTTTGCCGATGTCAAGTTTGCCCTTATCAGTAATGCCATCATTAGTTCAGTGGAATCAAGATCAGCAGCTATTAAGCCAGCATTTCTCAAATCTGTCCCAACCAGAGAAGAATTAGCAAAATTAGCAAACCTGAATTCACCTCTTCTAATATCTGCTTGAGCTATTTGTGCATTCTCGAAGTTAGCCCCAGCACCATATACACCAACCATTCTCGCATAATTCAGAATGGTTTTCTGATTATTAAAACTGCCCAGTTTTGCTCCCCGCAAATTAACCAGATTTAATCGGGCATATGTCAAATCTGCGCCTCGTAAATCCGCTTTTTCAAGATTGGCGCCAATAATAATTGGTCGATTTTGGTACAACACCGAAGACTTCTGGGCCATCTTTGCTGTCATTGCATCCATCTGAAGGCGAAAAACCATCATTGAATCAGTACCAGCAGATAAATCTATACCACTAAGATCTGCGTTTCTAAGATTGGCTCCTGAAAGTTGGAGTTCCTGTAATGGAATTTGGTTTGTAATTGAGGCAAGTGCTTTGGTCCAAGTCCGGTAATTTACAGAATCGACCATATGAGCATTCAAGAAAGACTGTTCAATGAGAATTTTACAATCATTTTTGTAAGGTTCCAACTCAAAGAAAAAAGGGATTCGACGAAGCGCCATAAGTTTTACACCAATATTTTCCGATGCGAGATCTCTCGCTACCTGCTGGAACTCTGAGTCTAGACGAAATCTTTTATTTTCTTCGGCTTGACTTTCTATTCTCTCACGCGTAAGGCGTTGATTATCACGTTCTTCAACAAGAGAATCATATCCAATTTTCATACTACCTAATGCAACGATGATACCAAAGGCAACCAATATAACGGAAAGTTGATCTGTTCTCGCTGCTTGTCCCCAGGTTTTACCACAAGACAACAAAAGGCGAAACAAATTGCTGATAAATAAGTACGCAGACTTTATTTTGAGTTTCATAATCTTTTTGTTTTTTTGCGCCATGGGTGGGGTTAGGGTGGTTTTTCTGCGCCGATTTCATTTAACGGTGGGCGGTGGCAGACGGACTGTTGTTTAAGAAAATGATAAACAGCTTTTTGATAATAAGCAAAGCCTTTAGTCAACAGTCTGTGTGTGTGGTGTGGCGGTGTGTGGCACTGCCACCGCGTGTTAGCGGATGTCGCCCGGCTGGGGTGGTGGTTGGGCACCGTTCACATTATTGGAATAGGGTTTTGTAACCTGTGCTCTCATCAAGGTGGTCGATCAAGTTTCCTCTTTTACACCATTTTAAAGACGGGCGATTTTCCGCTAACTTCTAAAATGCGACGTACGTCGCTGTATTACTGCATTTTGGATAATACTGCGAACCTTTTGGTTAATATAGTGCGGGAACTGACCTGCATACAAGAACTTTCTGTGTATGGTGTTTTGGGATATACGGCGACGTACGTCGCGTAATTTTATGTGTCGGCTGTGTCGGCTGTGTCGGCTGTGTCGGATGTATCGGATGTGTCGGGTGCTTGGGTTTTGAAATTTAGATTTTGGCGCAGGGCGTTGAGATGGCTTTGGATATTTTGAAGATTTTTTCGACTGACATGGGTATAGATTTCAGTGGTTTTAGAACTGGCGTGACCCAATAGTTTCTGAATGTAGCGTAAATCAATGCCGCTCTCAAGCAAATGGGTGGCAAATGAATGTCGCAGAGTGTGTGGGGTGGCATTTTGGGGAATGCCTGCTTTCCTGCGGGCGCATGCCACAACCTTTTGCGCACTTCGAGTGGTGAGGTGACAGCCGGGTTTGGCACCAGGAAAAAGCCATTGGGTAAGTTTATAGTTGTGTTTGTAAGCTCGAAGGGCTTCAATGGCAATATCTGAAAGAATGGTATAGCGGTCTTTACGGCCTTTGCCTTGGCGCACACAAATAAGACCACGGTCTTCTTCGATGTCTTCTGGGCGGAGGTTGACGGCTTCTCTTACTCGCAGCCCACCAGAATACACCAGCATCAGCAGGCTTAAGTGTTTTACATTGTCCACCGCATTGAGCAATCGGGTCACGGCTTCTTGACTCAATACAGTGGGCAATTTGTGCTCTTTCCTGGGGCGCGGAATGGCTGTTTGTGGAAGCGGTTGGTTCAACACTTGCCAATAGAGAAACCGAACGGCACTCACGATCTGATTGTGATTTGAAAACGAAAGATTTTCATTCTCAATGAGATGCAAGAAATAGTCGTGGATTTCTTCCGGGCTGATTTGTTCTGGGGGTTTGTCCATGAAGGTTAAAAACCGTTTGATATGCCGCAAATACCCTTTTCGAGTATCGGGTTGATATCGTTTGATACGTAGGTGTTTTTGAGTCGCTTGTAGTACATGATGGAAGGGATCGGGTTGGAGTCGTTTCGGTTGCTGTGAAAATGTTGTTTCGGGACTTACAGAAGGTGCAGGCGCGATAGATTCAGAATGGGGTTTGGCATCAACAAGCACACGATCATTTGGAAAGAGTTTGCGTAAAATAGTCAGTGTGTTGGTCTTGAGGGGTATATGCCAACATTTTTGGGTGGGATGCCAACGGCATCCCACGATGGCTTTTATTTTTATGTTGTATCCTGTTTTGGGAGGCAAATAGATCAACAAATTCCCTGAGGAATCGGTTTGGGTGCGTATGGGTATAGACTTTAACATGGGTTATGCTCCGTTTGGATATTTAAAATTCTTCCAACTTTTGTGCCAAAAACGTTTGTTTTCGGGCCATGTGAGTGGGTTGATGGTGAGGTGTCTGTTAAATGGTAAGAACCAATGGTCAACACTTAAAGATTTGACACCAAGTTCCTGCACTGTTTCGATGCCATCCGCTTTGGGGTCATACAAAAAAAGAAAATCAGTGTCGTAGAATATACAATCGACAAAATCCTTATATTCGGTCTCAAGGGCATCAGACCATGTCTCTTCAAGGTGGGCCACTTCTCGCGCAAATTCAAGTGTCCACCACAACAAAAGCTCTTCGGCACGACAAGCCAACCTTGCTGGGGGTGCGGTTAGGGCTTTTAAGGCAAGCGTATCCAGCGCAATGAGAAAATTTCTGGGCAAGGGCAAGTCTGGGCGCAATTGTCCAGACAATGGAAGTCGGTCAAAAAAAGAAGTGTCTTTGTATTGCTTCAACTCTCGTACTGCAACAATGGCATCGAGAATTTCATCCGAGATTAACTCAAATCCACCGCCAAGTTGTTTGGCAAATTCTGGTGTGATACGAAAGATGTTTTTAGTGTTTGCGCAAACGAGCATGTTAACCTCCTACATCTTGTTGTTGGGGTGCATCTTTTTCGAGTATAGTCAGGATCGCACTGTTGTGCCACATGAATTTGGTTCATAAAAAGAAAGTTGAACAAAATGTTCAATAGATTGTGGCGCATTGAACGTCTTGTTCAACTTTTGGTCGGGATAAAAATGACTGGCAGAAGCGGGATCAATCTATTTTATTGTGTCGGTTGTTTGCAATCTGAAATCTGATTTCCATTTGAGAAAGGATGCTGCGTTGAGCCAGAAACCCAATATTGTTGTGATGTTCTTAGATGATTCAGGATGGGCCGACTTTCGCCCATTTTGGCCGACCAAGTATCCAACGCCCAATGTAGAAAAGTTGGCCAGTGAGGGTGCGTGTTATCACCAGTTCTATGTACCACAGGCCATTTGCTCGGCATCACGGGCGTCGTTGCTCACGGGTTGTTATCCTGGGCGGCACAAAATTTATGGCGCAATTTCACCGCGCTCCCGAGGGTTAGACCCCAGTTTTGCGACCATTGCCGAAGTGTTAAAACCGGCGGGTTATGCAACGGGTGTGTTTGGCAAGTGGCATGTGGGTGATCACCCAGAGACACGGCCGCCTGCTCGGGGGTTTGATGAGTCTTCTGGGTTGATGTATTCAAATGATATGTGGCGGCATCACCCAGAGTCACGTAATTTTGACAAGTTCGATTTACAGTTTTGGCGCAATGGTGACATTGAGATTGAAGATGTGACACCCCAACAGCAACGGATGTTAACAACGTGGTATACAGAGCACGCGGTCGATTTTATTCAACGCCATGCCGATGAGCCGTTTTTCTTGTATGTGCCACACAATATGCCGCACGTGCCGCTGTTTTGTAGCGACAAGTTTGAAGGCAAGTCGGGTCACGGTTTGTATGCCGATGTGATGATGGAGATCGATTGGTCGGTGGGGCAAATTATGAATGCGTTGGATGAAGCGGGGGTGACAGACAATACGCTGTTCATTTTTACGTCAGACAATGGGCCGTGGATTTCGTATGGTAATCATGCAGGGCACACGCCTTATCGTGAGGCTAAGGGCACGGGTTTTGATGGTGGTACGCGCAGTGCGTGCGTGATGCGAATGCCCGGCGAGATTCCTGCGGGAACCGTTTCTAATCAGGCATTTTGTTCGGTAGATTTGTTGCCCACGTTTGCGAAGTTGGCGGGGGCAGATCTGCCTGAAGATCCGATTGATGGGGTAGATGTTTGGGATATTATCTGTGCGAAACCGAATGTTACGAACCCGCACGAATATTACCCCGTTTCTACGGCACGTAATTTTGATGGGGTCGTCAGTGGTGATGGCAAGTGGAAATTGCACTTGCCACACACATATCGCACACTTGCAGAAGCGGGTAATGATGGACAACCTGGGCGATATGACACGGCGTCAATAGACTTGTCGTTGTTTGATATGGAGAATGACCCATATGAAACGACAAATGTGATTGATCAATATCCCGAAGTGGCGCAACAACTTCAGGAATATGCAGAACATCATCGGCAGTTGTGGTGGGTAGAGAAGACGACTTAATGGTTTTTTAAATGGGTTTATTTACCCCTTTTTTAGGAGGCGTTTATGGGCGTGGCAACAGAAAAGTGGACACCTGCACTGACTGAGATGGAGACGACGTTGTTTGACCTGAAGGGATATATTCTTTTTCCCGCGGTTTTGAGTGCAGATGAAATCGCACCGATTAAAGAACAAGCCGAGAAATTTCGCACCGACAAAGAATCATTGCCGCCCGCAGCACAGTGTTGGCCCGGTGGTGCTGCTTCGGTGTTGATTGATCACCCTGCCATTATGCGGGTGTTGCATACCATTATTGATGACGATACCAATAAGATTCGGCTTGAGGGTGCGTTTTTAAGTTATCGCCATCAAGACGATAATCATAGAGGGTGGACCCCCCATGCAGGGGGCAAATCGGTAAACCCCAATTACAGCTATCAATATCACGATGGAAAGATTTATTCGGGTATGACACGCGTGGTGTGGGAGTTGAATGGTGTGGAGAAGGGCAAAGGGGGTACGGCATTGATTCCCGGCAGTCACAAGTCCAATTATCGGAAGAAGTTGCCTTTGTTCGATGACCCCGATTCGGGTGTGTGGGATACCTATGAATGCCCACCGGGGTCCTTGTTAATATTTTCTGAAGCAGTGCGCCACACATCCTGTGTGTGGACACAAGAAGAAGCACGTATGGCGTTGTTTTTTGCATATAACCATATCAATGTGCGCCATCACAAACCGGGTTTTACCGATGAAATGTTGGATTCGCTGTCACCCGAACACCAGCGCTTTTTCCACGAAGTGTATCACCCACAATTTGATGGGGAAGAGTGGAAGCAGAATTTGAGGCCGAAGAATCAGAATGGAAAAAAAAGCTAGGCATGGTTCAAGTGTGACGATTTCGGGGTTGCTGGGCAGGGGGAGCCCCACAGGGGCTTTGTTGATGTAGCGAGGGGATTTATCCCCTTGTGCTGTTCTAAAAATGTCCTACGGAATAATCCGTAGGACATTTTTGTGTTTAGGGGTTTTCTCTGAGTCACTACAGGTGTGAATCTGTTGACTCTATGCCGCTTTGATCAGCAACAAGATCTTTTTGTGAGGTCGTTTTTAGTGTTTGTAAATCAGTTGCTTGCACACGACGAGGCTCAAAAGCTTGCCCCTTTTTTGCTGCCACTTTACGCAGGTTTTTGTTGTGACGGCCTTCTTCCAGAATTTTTTCGGGCACAGGTGTCAGGTTGCTCACCAAGCCTACCCACGACATGAGTTTGAGCAGGCTATACGTAATGTCAATTTCATTCCAGAAAAAACCGTTGCGTGTTGAGGCCTGGTACCGATGGTGGTTGTTGTGCCAGCCTTCGCCTAAGGTAATAAGTGCAAGCAACAAGTGATTGCGGCTTTCGTCACCCGTATAGTATTGTTGTTTGCCCCAATAGTGCATCAATGAGTTGATGGTGTAGGTTCCGTTGCTGAGTAAAAATGTGGAGACGAAGTAACCCCATACCGTCCAGTGCCAGCCACCAATCAAGTACAATCCCACGCCTAACATTACAGAGGGCACATACCAGAATTGGTCGAGGATGCGCAATTCGCGATACCGGGCGAAGTCAGAAATCAATTCTAAGTCTGTGTCTTCGCTTTCCTCGTAGAGGAACCACATCCAGTGGCTGTGCCAGAAACCCTCGTGTGAATTGTGCGGGTCGGCGGTTGTGTCGCTTTCTTTATGATGTACGCGATGATGCGCTCCCCACCATAGAGGACCTTTTTGTGTGGCCGTCGATCCCAGAAGAGCGGCCAAAAACTGCATTACGCGTCCCATGCGATAGGTTCGGTGCGAAAAGTAGCGGTGGTAAAATCCCGTGATTGCAAACATGCGCACAAGGTAAGATGCGACGCAAATGATAACACCGGTCCAGGAAAAATAAGTTGTAAATACAAGCAGGACAGATAATTGCAGGAAGAAAAAAGGAAAAATATTGGGGGTTAGTGTACCGAGATTTGTGCGCCGCCGGAACCCTTGGGGCGATGGAGATTCGCTCATATTCTTCTCCAGAAAATTGTAGAGATGGATGGTTTTTGAGGTTAGAACAAAACAACAAGATATCGGGCATCTTTTCTCGAGGCAGAAAAGATGCCTTCTCATAAACATGTGTTACGTCTCCTAAGTATAACAAAGTATAAGATATTGAAAATAGAAATATTGTTTTTTTTTGCCATCGACCTATATATGAATTACTGGCGTCTGGTTTATGGTTGTTTTAGTTTGAGTGTCATATTCAGCTTTTCCCACATCCTTGCAAAGCGAGTTTATTATGTCAGGTCGTCCGAACATTATCTACATTGTTGCCCATGATTTGGGGCGTATGCTCGGTTGTTATGGCCGAGGTTTTAAATCGCCCAATTTAGATCGGTTTGCGTCGGAAGGTGCGCTATTTAATAAGACGTTTTGTACAACCACCGCGTGTAGCCCGTCGCGGGGGTGTGCGTGGACGGGGCAATACGCGCACACCAATGGTCTGATGGGGCTTGTGAACCGCGGGTGGAGCTTGCCGGTTGAGCGGCGTACGATTGTGGATCATATGAACGATGCGGGATATCACACGGCGCTTGTGGGATTGGATCATGTGCGGAAATTTCGGGAAGACCATCGTTTTCAAGAATATGCGCCCGGGGACCCGAGAACGGCTGTTGCGGCAGACCATGCGATTGAATTTTTAAAGTCGCGACAGGGTAAAGATCAGCCTTTTTATTTGAATATGGGCACCATTGAAGTGCATGGGTCGCAGTGGGGCACCTGGCATGCCAATCGAGAAAACACGGGGGCCAATCCGCTTGTAGAACGGTATGGCTGGTCGAGAGATGATGAGGCACCGATTCCGCCGACCTATAAGGATCATCCGGCGGTAAGGCGCGAGATGGCGAACTATCAGGCGTGTATCAGTTATCTCGATTTTCACCTCGGGCGATTGTTCAATGCGATTGATCGGTTGGGTTTTAGAGACAATACGATAGTGATGTTTAATGCCGATCACGGTATGGAAGGGTTGCGGGGCAAGGGTACGCTGTATGAACTCGGTGTTGAAATTGCCTGTATGATGCGTGGGCCGGGCATTACAGCTGGGACAACGGTTGATCATATGGTACAGAACATTGATTATGTGCCGACATTTTTAGACGCTGTGGGTGCAGAGACACCGGATGAGATTCAAGGGCGTTCTTTTTGGCCTTTGCTGACAGGGGGGGATTATACGCCTGCCGAGAAGATTTTTGCCGAACGCAATTTTCATGGGGGGGCAAATGGCACATTTTCCGATGGCACGCCTACAAATTTGGACCCGATGCGATCGGTGCGCACAGAGAAATATCATTTGATTCAGACCTTCGGGGAAGGGCGTCGGAGCAGTTGGACGCCCGAGACAGTGCCAGAAGTGAAGGATACGTTTAATATGTATCCCAGTCAGGTATTTCCAGGGTGCCCTGATCCACGCGAAACGGTTGAGTTGTTTGACTTGGAAAAAGACCCTTACGATTGGCACAATGTGGCCCATGATCCTGCATATACTGAGGTGCGTGATGAATTGATGCAAGATCTTGATGGGTGGCGCAAAGAAACGAAAGATCCGTTACTAGATGGACCCATTCCTGATGAGCAGAATCCGTGGCCCGATGCACCGACACAATGATTTTGTAAAAAGTTCAATTTGGAATTTGTTAAAGCCTACATTGGCATTGCTTATGTTACCTCCGGTTGATTTGCTGGCATTTTTATTTGGGATGTTTTAACTTGAGTCTGTCATTTTTGAAGGCTTGTTGTATTCGAGAGCATGGGGGAGTGCCACTCAGCAATATAAGATGTATGGGTTGCTCATTGGCGATACACCGCGTACAGGCATATTACGGGGCCGTTTATAAATGGATTGAGGGGATATTGTGATAGATTGGACGCAAATTCAAGATCCTGTGTTTCTTCACGGCACCCGCCGGATCGCTTATCGTGATCCGGCGGGATTTTATCATGAGGGTCTATTCCGTGTGTTTCATACGCAAGTACATCGAGATGAAGAGGGCCTGTGTTTTTTGTATACGGCAGTCACGCAGAGTGAAGATTTGATGACGTGGACTAAGCCGAAGATTTTGACGCCGAAGGATCAGGTGCTGAATTATTCCAGTCCTGGCAATGTGATTCGGTATGGTGATGAGTGGTTGTTGTGTTTGCAAACGTACCCTACGCCGAATAACGAACCGACAGGAGACAAAACATCGCGTGTATTTGTGATGCGAAGCCGTGATTTGGAGAACTGGTCTGAGCCTGAGTTGTTGCACGTGAAGGGTGATGATGTGCCACGCGAAGATATGGGGCGGATGATTGACCCCTACTTGATTGAAGATAAAGATGAATCGGGTAAGTGGTGGTGTTTGTACAAGCAAAATGGGGCGAGCATCTCTTTTTCGAACGATTTGAAATCGTGGACGTCTTTTGGACGGGTAGAAGCGGGTGAGAATGTCTGCGTGCTGGTTGAGAACGATGAATATGTATTGTTTCATTCGCCGAAGAATGGTGTGGGTGTGAAGCGGACGAAGGATTTTCAGACTTGGACTGATTGTGGTCTGCTGACTTTGGGACAAAAGGATTGGCCGTGGGCTGCTGGGCGATTGACGGCAGGGCATGTGTTAGACTTGCGAGAGGAACCGAGTGTAGGCAAGTATGTGATGTTTTTTCATGGCAGCAATGAAGAAGGTACGCAAGAACGTGAGACACATGGACACGCGAGTTTGGCCATGGCGTGGAGTGATGATTTGATCGACTGGGAATGGCCAAAATAAGAGATGGAGGGTTTATGTTACACCGATTTATAGTGGCGTTACCAAGAGGTGATCAAAAGGTGTTTTTATCGTGGCGATTGTTGGCTTCTGATGCTCCCAATGCGCCATTTTTTGTTGAGCGGATGGATGGCGATAGTTGGCGGCGTTTGCATGATATGCCCGTTGTTGCTTCAACCTCATTTTTGGATGTTGCGCCTTCTGCTGCTGTGCAGACGTATCGTGTGATGGATGGAAACGGTGAACATTCTGAAACGGTTGAGGTGAATGCCGGGGCTGAAGCGACACTGATTGCACGTGAGATTCCGCTGAAGGATTATGACCGGGTGCAGAACGTGGTGGTGGGCGACTTGGAAAATGATGGCCGTTTGGGTTATGTGGTGCAGTATTCCTGGGAAAACACAATCCGATTTGTGGCTTATGCACATGACGGACGTGAATTGTGGGTGTATGATACACGCTTACCAGAACATGGTGGGTGGGATGGCTCCATGTTGCATTGCCCATTTGTGTGTTGGGATGTCAATGGCGATGGGCGTTCGGAAGTGATTTTTCACAGCTATAAAGGTGATTATCCAACTGAAAAATACGACACCGCTATTGAGGGTGAGTTGCTTACCGTGTTGGATGGTGAGACGGGTAATCTGGTTTGGGAATCCCCATGGCCCGCGGTGAAGTCACGCGTGATGCTTACGATAGGGCATTTGGATGGGGTAGACAAACCGGCTCACATAGTGGTGTTGGATGAGACGTATAAAGATGTTGTGCTCACGGCATTTAATGGGGTGGACGGATCTATCAAGTGGCAAATTGAGCAAGAACGTGGTGCTGGGCACAATTTGGATATTGGTGATATTGATGGCGATGGTGTGCAGGAAGTGATCTGTGGAGGTGTTTGTTATAATGGCGACGGCACCAAACGGTGGGAAGCCGAGCCGTTTGGTCATACGGATATCTCTAAGCCTGCGAAGATTGTTCCCGATTTGGATGGTTTGCAGATTTATTATGCTGTGGAAGGCCCCCCACGTGAGTTGAATGGGGTCTATTTGGTGGATAAAGATGGCAAAACACTTTGGAAAGAAGTGTTCCACCATGCGCATTATGGATGGATCGCACGTCATGCACCGGGTGTACCGGGTTTGCACCCACATACAGCAGAAGACAGTCGGCGACAAGAACAAAACCATTATCCGATCTTTTTGCCCAATGGTGAAACGTGGGTGAACTTGACAGATTGGCAGCGTAAGAATTTTGTGCCTGTGCATTGGGATGAGGGCAATGAGGTGGTGTTTGCAATACGAAAAGAGAACAAACGTATTGTACGATTAAAATCGGATGGTGAAATTGAAGATGTGTTGGAGAGCAAGTTGCCAGAAGGGGGGCAGTATGGACGCAATTTGGGCTGTGTGGATGTGTTGGGTGATTTTAGAGAGAATATTGTGGTGATAGATGCAGAACGTAAGTGCTTGATGGTGTTGGCAAACCCAACGGTTGCACAGACGCGTGGTTATTCACCGTGGGATGATTTTGCCTATCGGCATGACCGCAGTCAATTTGGGTCGGGATACTACATCTATCTGTCGCCACCGGTGACGACGGTTTGATTTATTCTTCTTAGAAGGGATATACAAATTGCCTTTTTAGTACGCGAAGTATGATTTGAATTTCAAGTGAAAGGAACTGTTTTGGATCGTCCCCGAATGTTTGTTACGCGTGAAAAAGTTGTGGGTTTACGCTCGTTGGATGAGGTACGTGTTGGCATTAGACAAGGATATGCTGCAGACCTTTGGGCTCAACTGGTTGATAAGGTTGAGCGAGAAATGCAAGATGCTGCGTGGACGCCAGAAACGCCCTTGCCACAGCGAGAAAAAAATCAGATCCAACATGCCAACAGGGAATTTGGCCTGGTTGCTCTAACGGCCAATCGTATCTTGGATGCCAGCTTGGTGGCATTGATTAAAGATGATCGTCGTTATGTTGATACGGTGTTACAGCAGATGCGGTCGATTTTTGATTTTGATGCTTGGCCAGAGATAGAAGATTTGACCCATCTTGCACATGGTGATCATTGCAGCTTGCGCAGGGGGCAACTTGCTGTTGCGATCAGTCTGAGCTTTGATTGGATGTATGGTTTGTTGACCGAAGAAGAACGTGCAGAGATTATCGCGCATTTTGATATTCGGTTCACACAATGTTTTAAGGCTTCCCTCAACGCCGGTGACAGATGGGTGAATTGGTTGCAGAACTTTTGTTCCGTAATTTATGGTGGGTTTGGAATTGCGGGAATGGCTTTTGGTGAAGATTATGCGGAAAGCGCGTGGTTGGTTGAAACGGGCAAAAAGAAGATGGACGAATATGTAAGCGGATTGTTTGGGAGCGAAGGAGAATTTAATGAGAGTGTACAATATGCGGGTTCGGCTGCATATATTGTGCACTATTTGATGGCGGATCGTTACTTTCACAAGGGGCAGACCCGACCCTTTGAGACATTCGCTTTTGATGATTTTTGCCGATGGTATATGCATTTCACATTTCCTCCCGGACGCGTGGCAAGTTTTGGTGATCCGGCACCTGATTTGCCCCCTGTGGTGTTTCATTATAGTGCGCTGGCTTCGGCATTAAATGACTCGGTCTTCCAATGGTTTTATATGCAATATGCCGATGATACAGAAGCAACCCACCGATTGCGGTCGCTTGAGTTATTGTATTATGATCCTACGGTAGAGGCTGTTTCACCTGATGGGCGTATGTCTTTGGGACGTGCTTATCACGACCAAGGGAAATTGATCAGCAGTCGCAGTTCGTGGGATGCCAAACAGACAGTGTCGGTGGTATCATCTAAGGCGGCACGGGAATTTAACCACAGCCATGCGGATTGGGGGCAGGTGTGTTTGGATGGATATGGTGAACGGCTATTGGTCGACTCGGGATCTCCGCCTGGATATCCGAAAACACACCGGGAACGGTATTATAATTATCAGCAGTGGGGTCATAACGTTCTTGTTTTTGGGAAAAATGAAACGGGTGGCGTATCTGTGACGGTGCAAGATCGAGCAGGAGAGATTATATATTCTGAATTTGACGATGCTCGTGGCGGTGCATGGTCGATGGATTTGACGGGCGTGTATGACAATGTTCGGTCTGTTCGGCGAACGGTTGTACATTTGTTGCCGCGTGTGCTTGTGGTGGTTGATGATGCGATACTCGAAAAAGAAGATACGATCAGTTTGAGATGGCATACAGCAACACGACCTGAATTGGGTTTGGGTGGTGTATTTTCTGTGCATGGGCACGATGCGAATGTGTCTGGATGGGTTGAGCGATTAGGCGGGAATGCTCGCCTACAGGTTGGGCGTCAGGCCTATGAAACCCCCTATGATCGAGATGCTTTGGGTGAGGTGTATTCACAGCGGCATGAACCTTTTGTGGAGATGGCAATGTCTTCGGATAGATGCCGTTTGATTTCTTTGTTTTGTGTGCAAGATACCGAGCAAGATTTGCTGTCGTGGCAGCGGGTAGCGGATGCTTGGGAGATTGCATCTGAAGAAGGTGTGATTCGAGTGGTTATTGAAGACGAGTGTCTTGTGGTGAAAAATGTGGATGCAGAATACCTGTGGTCTGTAGATCTGAGTTAGTTTTTCATGGGTATTTTATTAGGACTTATGAAATGCGTTGATGTCTCATGACTTTGTGTTTTGTATTTGCTTGCTCGTTTTCTGCTTTGTGTGAAGAAGTGAAAACCCTAAGAGACCCAAAGGGGTCTACACTGCTTCGAAAGGATAGGCCTATGACTTCTTATTTCCCTCCCTCAGACACAGAAGGTGGATGGCGCACGTGTGATCCGTCTGATGTGGGTATGAGCCTACAGAAATTGGATGAAACGTTTGAATTTATTCAGGGCAATACGAAGAATGGCGGTCTTGCTGTTGTGAAAGATGGCTATTTGGTATATGAGGGATATTTTGGTAAGGGGCACCGTGACTGGGCACCTAATTCGGGGTCGTGTGGCAAGTCGTTTACGAGTATTGCAATGGGCATATTGTTAGATGAAATGCCAGAGCGTTTTCCCGATGGGTTGGACCAGAAGGTATTTACACCTGATTATTTGCCAGAGAAGGCGTTTCCTTTGCGTGACGAACGCATGGCAGACATTCGTTTGGGACATTTGCTGACAATGGCGGCAGGCATTCGGGGAAACAATCCGGGTTGTGTGAACGGTAAAGATGTGATACTCGATCCGGTGGGTCCAGATGGTTGGCAGGGGATGACGGATCATTACGCGCTTGGTTTACAAGAGAGCGAGATGAATGGGGTGCCGTTTACAACGCGGACACTTTGGTGTGATCCGGGTGGTGGGTATTCGTATGCAACGGCATCGATTCATATTGTGTCGGTTATTGTGCGACATGTGACGGGTTTGGAATTGCAAGATTATCTTGAAGAAAAGGTGGCGAAGCATATTGGGTGGGAGCGATGGAATTTTGCCTATCGCAATGCAAAGGAAGTGGATCATACACCCGGTGGGGGTGGCATTGCTTTGCGACCGACCGATATGCTGCGTTTTTTGTACATGATGTTAAATAATGGCCGTTGGGGTGATCTGCAAATTGTGTCGAAAGCTTATGTAGATCATTGTGCAAACCCATCATTCTATAATCTACATTACCCATACAGTTTGCAATTCAATGCCAATGGCCGAGGTGAACATCCTGGACTTCCGCTTGATGCGTATTGGAAAGCGGGCTCGGGTGGGCATGCACTTTATGTGGTGCCGTCGCATAATATCGTGGTGTGGAAGTTGGGTGGGCGCGATGATCAGTATGGCGAGCACAATACGGGAATGGGGGTTTTACCTGAAGCCGCAGCGGCAGAGATGTCACGTGAGGATTGGAAGAAGGTCGTGGAAGATGGACCTGCATTGTTAAAGACTTTGGAGAGGGTGGTCGGGGCTGTTTCAAAATAGACGGTTTGGGAAATACCTTATTGAGGATACGTCAATATGAACGGGAGATATACCATCGATACCACACCCATTAAAGAAGCGCCTACCGGAGAACAGATGCTTGCTACGCTGAAGGTCGGGCATCCTCGTATTATGATTGACGCGCATACTGTGACGCATGTTCAACATGTTCTGAATACGGAATCTCAAGCCCCTAGATGGTACGGTTTTTTGAAAGCAGATACCGATGCCATTTTGAATCAACCGGTTTCACACTATGAAATTCCAGATGGCAAACGATTGCTTTGGGTGAGTCGAGCAGTGAAAGAACGGGTGCGTGCATTGATGTTTGTTCACATGCTCGAAGGTGGCGATTCGTATATCGATCGTGTGTGGGCCGAAATTGATGCAGCTTGCCAATTTAAAGATTGGAATCCATCTCACTTCCTCGACACAGCTGAAATGACATATGCTGTTGCCATTGCCTATGACTGGTTGTTTGATCACTGGTCTGATGCTCAGAAAAAAGTGATGCGTGAGGCCATTGTTGAAAAAGGTCTCAAACCGGGCATGCAGACCTATCGTGGTGAACCGGGGATGAAGAATTGGCATCAAACGCAGAACAATTGGAATCAGGTGTGCAATGGGGGCTTGAGCATGGGGGCACTGGCCATTGCCGATGAAGAACCCGACATGGCACGAGACATTCTTCATGAGGGCATCAGGAGTATTCCACTGCCGATGGGGCATTATGCACCCGATGGCGCCGGGACAGAAGGTGCGACCTATTGGGACTATGGGGCTCGTTACAATATTCTCTATCTGTCGTCACTTGAAACGGCATTGGGGACAGATTTTGGACTTTCTGATGTGCCCGGTTTTAAAGAGAGTGGACAGTATCAAATGTATATCTCAGGGGCGAGTCGCTTGCCTTATGATTTTGCCGATTGTGGTATGCAACGCATGAGTGCCCCGATGCATTTTTGGATGGGGAAAAGGTTTGCAATGCCAGAATACAGCTGGTTTCGCTACAGTGAACTGATGCGTCCCGACCAACATGCCAATGTGCTCGACTTTTTGTGGTTTGATGGAAGTGGCAAAGACTTTGATCCGACTACGCTTGCATTGGACAAGCATTTCCGGGGTGCAGAAGTGGCTGCCATGCGGAGTTCGTGGACAGATGATCAGGGGCTGTCTCTTGGTTTGCAGGCTGGAAGCAATGCCAATTTGACGATGCATCGGCATGTTGATTTGGGGTCGTTTATTCTTGAGGCTTCGGGTGAACGCTGGATCATTGAGTCGGGCAAAGAGAGTGAAACCTATCAGCTGCATCGAAACAAGCGCGAGAAGTGGGAGTTCTATCGTTTGCGCGCAGAAGGGCATAATCTCCCATTTTTTAACCCAGGTGAAAGCGCTGGGCAAAAACTCGATGGTATTGCCCCCATTAGGTCATTCTCTTCAACACCTGAGTTGGCAACTGCGGTGGTCGATTTGTCAGATCCATATGATGCGTATGTCCATCGCTTGACGCGCACATTTGAAATGCATGACCGATCTTATGTGGTGCTTACAGAGGAGATGGAGGCCAAAGAGGATCTGGATGTTTGGTGGTTCTTACATACCCTCGCCGATGTTTCTTTAGATGCTGATTTGCGTGAAGCGACGCTGATGCTCAATGGCAAAAAACTGCGTGTCAAAATAGAAGAGGGCCCTTTGTCTATGAACCTTGGTGTGATGGATGCGGGTCCTTTACCCACATCGCCCAATCCTGACCAGGCAGATAATACGGGCATCAAGAAGCTCTTTATTCATGCAGATGGTCTATCGCAGTATCAGCTTAGGATAAGTTTTACCCCTGTTTAGAGGAGGTTTTAGATGGCTGAGCCAAAAATTACGAAGTGGGTCGTGATGAATGATTAAACTGTGGAGGATTGTGTGTCAAAAAACAAACCGAGATTGATGGTACTGACGGATATTGGTGGGGACCCCGATGATGAGCAGTCCTTGGTGCGGCTCTTAACATTTGCCAATGGGGTTGACATTGTGGGTATCGTTCCTGAAATGTGGGCAGGGCACAAGGGGCGACACGGGGTTTTGACACCAGGGTCACAAATGGATGTGGTATATGAAGCCATTGATTTGTATGGGCAAGTTAAAGAAAACCTGAGTTTGCACGCCGAGGGGTATCCTGACGCTGAGGCGTTGAAAGCTGTGGTGAAGCGTGGGATGGTAAATGTAAGATTTACCCTGGATGAAGATGAGCCAGAAGCCGTTTGGAAGTGGATAGGTGAGGGCAAAGATACTGAAGGGTCTGAGTGGATTATTGAGGTGGTGGACCAAGATGATGAGCGACCTGTAGATGTGAATGTGTGGGGTGGCACGGCAGACTTGGCGCAGGCACTATGGAAGGTAAGAGAAACACGCAGTGCGAATCAAGTGTCAGAATTTGTGTCGCGAATTCGGGTACACGCCATTGCCGATCAGGATGATACGGGACCGTGGATTCGCGATGAATTTCCCGATCTGTTTTACATTTTTAATATGGCACCTGATGGCAACAAGTGGCATGCGTGTTTTCGAGGCATGTTTTTGGGAGGTGATGAATCGCTTACCTCTTTGGCTTGGTTAGATGAACATGTTAGAGAAGGGCACGGCCCCTTGGGGGCTTTTTATCCGCCGAAGACGCATACGGCATCGAACCCCCACAAAGCACTCAAAGAAGGGGATACACCCAGCTGGTTTTATTTTTTAGAAAATGGATTGAATGTGCCGGGTGAACCTTCTTATGGTGGGTGGGGTGGTCGTTTTGCGCGCAATGATACTTTTTGGCAAGATGCTGAAGATACTGTAGGTGATGAGACCAGTGGAATTGCCACGACCTGGCGTTGGCGACCCGCTTACCAAAGTGCTTTTCAAGCACGAATGGATTGGTGTGTGAAGGCATATGACGAGGCAAATCACGCGCCAGTTGCTGTGATCAATGGTGAAGAAGGCCAAGGGCTTGTTCGTATAACTGCCAAACCAGGTGAGACCATTAAGTTAAGTGCTGAAGGTTCATTTGATCCTGATGGTGATGCGTTGTCCTATTGTTGGTATCCGTATAGGGAGGCCGGGTTATTTGATGGTGAGGTTGTGATTGATGGTGCTGACAAAAAAGATGCCTCCTTTGTTATGCCTGATGCGAACCCCGGTGAGACGATCCACATTGTTTTGGAAGTGACAGATGATGGAGATCCTCCATTAACGTCATATCGCAGAATTGTAGTGATTGCATCTTAGGTTTGAGTCATTGGATAAGATTGCGTATATTGGAACTGTATTGAAAATCAACAACGTTTCATAAGAAAGGTTTGATAATGGCGAAGATTACGTTTATGGGTGCGGGTAGTTCGGTGTTTGCAAAAAACATCTTGGGTGATAGCATGTTGAGTCCGGCATTGCACGATGCACATATCGCGCTTTATGACATGGACAAAAGGCGGTTGACAGAATCGAAACGGATGTTGCAAACGCTGAACAAGAATATCAATAAGGGGCGAGCGAAGATTACGGCACACTTGGGCAAAGCACAGCGCAAAGCTGCTTTGAAAGATGCCAATTATGTGGTCAATGCGATTCAGGTAGGGGGCTATGAGCCTTCGACGGTGATCGATTTTGAGATCCCCAAGAAATATGGGTTGCGGCAAACCATTGCCGATACATTGGGCATTGGGGGGATTTTTAGGACGTTGCGTACGGCACCTGTGGTGGTGGCTTTTGCCAAGGAGATGGAGCAGGTATGCCCCGATGCGCTGTTTTTGAATTATACCAATCCGATGTGTACGGTGACGGGTGCCATTGAACATGGGTCAAACATTAAGGTGGTTGGTTTGTGTCACTCGGTGCAATCGTGTGCAAGTGGTTTGTTGCGCCGAGTGGAGATGTTGGATGGTGTGAAAGATTTGCAGTGGAAGATCGCAGGGATCAATCACCAAGCTTGGTTGTTGGAGATTACAGATGGGGGTAAGGATCTGTATCCTGAGATCAAGAAACGCGGTGCCAAGATGAATCGCGAAGCCCGCAAGAAGGGGGCAGAGAAGCACACCGATATGATTCGGTTTGAAATGATGCGGCACTTCGGTCATTATATTACCGAGTCTTCGGAGCACAGTGCAGAATATATGCCGTATTGGATTAAGACGCTGTATCCTGAGTTGATTGAAGAGTTTAATATTCCTTTGGATGAATATCCACGCCGCTGCATCCGGCAGATTGATCGCTGGAAAACACAGAGCAAAGAGTTGGTGGGCAACAGCAAATTGACACACAATCGCACCCATGAATACGGCTCGTATATCATGGAAGCAATGGAAACCGATGTGCCGTTTCGCATTGGAGGCAATGTGTTGAACAATGGATTGATTACCAACTTACCCAGCAAAGCCATTGTTGAAGTGGCGTGCTTAGTAGATAAAAATGGTGTGCAGGGCACGTTTGTGGGCGATTTACCCGAGCAGTTGGCGGCATTGAACCGCACGAATGTAAATGTGCATCTGACCTCGCTTGAAGCGGCTTTAAATCACGATCGAGATTCGGTGTATCACGCTGCTTATTTGGACCCGCATACCTCTGCTGAGTTGCCTTTGGATACCATTCGGAAAATGTGTGATGAGTTGATTAAAGCACATGAGATGGATGGGTATTTTAAGACAGGGAAGAATTTCTCTGTTCCAAAGATGTGGGGCATTTAGAGGCAATTTAAAATTTAGGAGGGATGTGTGAGAGCAGCGCATGTTGTGGCACCACGCCAGATTGAGATGTTTGATGCTGATGAACCGAATCTGAATGATTTTCCAAAGGGATCGATTAAAGTTAAAACACATATGACGGCCTTGTGTGGGTCAGATTCTCCCTGGTTTGTGTTGACCCATCCGCCGGAAAGATATCCATTGAATATCGGTATTTCCATTCACGAGTGTATTGGTACGGTGGTGGAGAGCACGTCTGACCGATTGAAGGTGGGAGATTTTGTGCAGTCGCGGCCTACGGTTGGCATTGGTGGGTTAGGGGAATATTATATTTCGAATGATTCGGTGGGTGTACATTTGGTTGATTTTGAACACCAAGATCAGATGTTGATGTCGCAGCCACTGGGTACGGTGATTTGGGCGTGCCGTAAGTTGGGCAATATTTTGAATCAAGATACGCTCGTGCTTGGTCAGGGGCCCATGGGGCTGTTGATGACGCATTTGTTGAGCAATTTGGGTGCGCGCACGGTGATCGCAGTTGATCCGGTCGATTTTCGTTTGCAGGCTGCAGGTAAGATGCGGGCCACGCATTTGGTAAATTCGGCCAAGGAAGATGTGGTTGAAGCAGTGGCAAAGATTACCGAAGGCCGGATGGCTGATTTGGTGGTGGAGATTGTGGGGCACAATCAGGATACGGTGAACTTGTGTATAAAATTGACCAAGCGATTGGGCACTGTATTGTGTTTTGGTGTGCCCGATGATGACGTGTATGCTTTTAATTATGGTGATTTTTTCCGAAAGAACATTTCGCTGATAGGGTCCGTAAGCCCAGACTCGTTGCACGATTATCCTTTGGCCATGGATATGATTGCCCAACGTCGTATCGATGTCTCGCCGATTATCACGCATCATTTGCCGTTTGAAGAAGCGCAAAAAGCATTTGAGCTGTTTATTGATCATCGCGATGAAGCGATTAAAGTGGTGTTGGATTATTAAACTATTAGCGACCAACTTTTACCACTTTCGAATAAGTTTTAGATGAGCCTGTTGTCCCCCGTTCTGATTGTTGGAACGGGGGATTTTTTTGCGTTTGACAGATGAAGGGATGCCCTCTATTATGCGTAAGCTGAGAGACGATAGATGATAGGAGAGAGAGGCTGGACGAGGGCTACCAAACCCTCTTTGTTTTTCCGTCTTTCCTTTTTACTGCCATTGAAGGAGTGAACGTATGCAGACTAAAATTTTAGGGCGTACAGGCCTTGAGGTGCCCATTGTGAGTTTGGGTACTGTGTTTATTGGCGATGTGAGTCCTGCTGGTGAGTTGTGGAAAGAGGTAGATGAAGATTTGGGTGCAGAAACGGTGGTGGCAGCCATTGAAGCGGGGTGCACGTTGGTGGATACGGCGCCGCTTTATGAAAATACACAAAGTGAAAAGATTATTGGGCGGGTGTTGCGCGAACGGCCCGATCTGGCGGCCAAATGTACGGTGACAACCAAGGTGGGGTATGATGTGGAAAACGGGGGGCGCGATTTTTCTTATGATGCCATTCGCCGGTGTGTGGATGGCAGTTTGGCGCGCTTGGGGTTGGATGGTTTTGATGTGCTGTATATTCACGATCCGATGGGTTTTCCTATGGAAGATGTTATGGGGGATCATGGTGCCTTGGGGGCGTTGCGTGCGCTGCAAAAAGAAGGTGTTTTGAAATTTGTGGGTATAGCGGCCAATGATCCTGAGACCAATGGGCCATACATTGAAACGGGCGAATTTGATGCCGCTGTGGTGCCCGATGCGTGGAGCTTGCTCAATCGCAAGGCTGAAGCCCTGGTCTTTCCGGCAATAGAAAAACACAATGTAGGCGTGGCATTGGCAACACCATTGGAGCGTGGTTTGTTGGCCACTGGGCCTGTACCGGGGCGAAATTATTTGAATCGCAATTTTAGCGAGGCAACTTTGAGCCGCGTGGCGAAAATAAAAGATTTATGCAGCGATTATGGTGTGCCGTTGGTAGCGGTTTCTTTGCAATGGTGTTCTCGACATCCGCTGGTTGCCACGACCATTCCGGGTGGACGCAACAAACAAGAGGTTGTCGAAAATGCTCAGGCGGGTGGCATAGATATTCCCGAAGCGTTGTGGGATGACTTGGAACCATTGATACAAGATTGGGAAGCATCACATATTGTGTCAGTAGGTGATTAAACAATGCATTTGTTGAGTG
>JBLHJX010000050.1:0-24391 GCA_047619225.1 Candidatus Latescibacterota bacterium | reverse complement strand
CGATGAAACGGTTCGGATTTGGCCCGCAACTTGGGCTATTAGTGTGCTTTCTGTGCGGGGAGCAACGGTCCCTTGTGTTGCAACAATCATCTGAACTTTTTGAGGTTGCACGGTCGATACGCGTACTAAGGGGGGCAGAATTTCTGGCTGACGGGTTTCGACCACGTCTTTGCTGGCAAAGAGGATGGCAGCGCCGCCAGCACCTATGATGAGGATGAGAATGGGCAATAGTATTTTGCGGGTCATATATTTCTCCGGGCGTATGATGAGGCTGTGGGGTAAACGCTCTGTAAATTGTAAAGCATTTGCACTTCAGCCTGTTTATTGTGGGTTTTTTACCGGCGTTTCTTGAACGAAGGATAATAAAGATGCACGATCTGGAAACCCACCACCAAGAGACAGGTGCAAATCGATGCGTGCATTCAAACGCAGTCTTTGAACGGTTATCCGTTGGCTTTCGGTTTGATAGGCTGTCCGTTGTGTTTGCAGCATGGTAATCAGGTCTGTGAGTCCGCGATTGTAGCGGTCTTCTGCGAGTCTGCGTGCTTCGAGAGCTTGCTCGGTGGCCCTTTCCAGTGCACTTAGGCGCAGGGCAAGAAGGTTTTCGTCGGTGAGCGCATTTTCGACCTCGGCATAAGCTTGCAGCACTGTTTGCGCATAAGTGGCGAGGGCTTCGTCTGATTGGGCTTTTGTGAGGTTGATGTTGCCCTGAATACGCCCACCTTGAAAGAGGGGTTGGGTGAGGTTGCCGATGAGGTTCCACACACTGTAATCCCCGTTGAGTAGGTCACCCAAGGCACCACTGCTGGTACCGCCAGATGCCGTGAGGCTGATGCTGGGGTATCGCGCGCGTTTGGCTGCTTTGTGGCTGGATGTTGAGGCTGCAAAACGGCGTTCTGCGGCTACTAAGTCGGGTCGGCGGGAGATGAGGTCGGCGGGTAATCCGGCGGGTATTGCCGATGGCACATTGGGTAGGGTATCGGAAATTTGAAAGGTGCCCGAGGGATAACGGCCCAAAAGGATCTCAAGTTGGCGTACTGTAAGATTGTATTGTTGTTGCCGCTGGTGGAGGCGATCTTCAGCTGTTGCCAAATCGGTTAGGCTGATGCGCAGGTCGAGGGATGAGCGCAAACCACGCGCGTAGCGGGTTTCAATTTGCTCTGCGCTGGTTTTGTTGTTGGTGTAAGTTGCTTGTGCGAGGTCTACTTGGCGTTTGGCTTCGACGGCCGCAAAATAGGCTTTGGCTGTTTGTGCGGCTAAAGATTGGCGCGCACCCCGATAGGTTGCACGAGATGCCTGTAGGGTTGCAACGGCTGCCGCCTGAGCGGCACTGAGCTTGCCCCATAGGTCTATTTCCCAAGAGGCGTTTACGGATACACCAAACGTTTCGCTTGTGCTAGAATTGACACCGGCACCTTGACCTGGAATGGGGAAACCAATGAAATTTTGTTTGCGTTTGGTGGCTGAAAGCCCTACGCCAATTTGGGGGTAGAGCGGTGCCCCTGCTAATTTGGCTTGGGCTTGGGCCATTTGAAGTCGGGCAGATGCCGCTTGTAGGTTGTGATTATAGAGCAGGGCTTGATCGATAAGTGTGTCTAAGCGGGAATCTGAAAATGTTGCCCACCAAAGTGAGTCTGTTTGGGTTGTGGTGGTGGTTGGGGTTTGGTAGGCGGTGGGGATTTCGGTATTCAGTTTGGGGTTTTGAACGCTCGGTGCAGATGCACAACCGATTACGAGTGCAAAAAACAAGGGGGCAATGCATTTCATTGTTTGTTGGCTCCATTTCCATTTGAAGAGACAGGGGCGCGCAAACCCGCGGCTGCGAAGGTGATGAGGTGGTGCATTATATTTGTGTCGGATGTGCTATACATTTCGTTGGAAGAAGGGATCGAGAGTTTTTCTGGAACGGCAAATGTGTGGGCCATCGCACCAATCATGAAGTGCGCACGCCACGTGAGGTCTTCGAATGGAAGATCGGGCAAGGTGCGGTGAATGGCTGCAAAGAATCGCTGCTGAACCTCTTGAAATTGATGCATAATGGCCATTCTTAACTCGTTCGATTCGGTGAAGAGACGGCCTAAAAGACAGACGAATTCGCGGGGTTTCTGGTTTTTCATCATTTCAAAAGCGGGTGTTAAAAAGGCTTCAAGAATGGCTTCAAGGGTCAGTGCGTTTTCGCCAGATTGTTTTTCCAATGCATCTAAGAGCCGAATGCGTTCTGTGTTGAGGGGCTCTAAGTGGCGGGCAAAGACGGCTATGATAAGTTCGTCTTTGGAGCCAAAATGGTAGTTTACTGAAGCCAGATTGGCTTCGGCTTCTTTGGTGATGCTTCGAAGTGATGTGGCATCTATGCCGCGTTCGACAAAGAGCTTTTGCGCAGCATCTAACAGTCTGTCTCGTGTGTCTTGTGCTTTCATAAGCAATCGCGCCCTGTGGAATAAGACGTGTGAATCAAACGTTTGTTTCAAACGAACGTTTCAATTTTACCAGAACATATTGCTTCTGTCAAGCCCCAAAAAATATGAAATACAATGTATGTGTTTTAAGTTTCTTAATAAACAAGTATTTAAGTGATGTTTCTTAGGGCAAAAGAATAGGTAAAGTCACTGAAAATACAAGACATCAGGAACTGAGATAGAATCTCTTCTGTGAATCATGATGAAATATTAATTTTTTAATTGACAATCGATGCCGATTGATTGAAAATGAAGAGCTCGACTCAGAAGATCTCGCCCGCATTAAGAAGTTGATTGAAGAAGCCGACTCACAATAGGAGGCTGTTATGGATCTGTTGACTGGCGTAATGAGTTGGTTTAAAAAGCGGGGTGTATGGGTGGGGTGTATCGCTGTTTTGCTTGTGTGTGGTGTCTGTGTGCAACTTGGGATTTTGTTGGATGTGCCAGGTCGGGCAGAAGCACATATGCGTCTGTCAAAGTGGAATAAGACATTGGCCAACTTTCTCATTGGCAACCCAATGCCTCGCGGTATAGGGATTAGCGGCAAGATTGTGGTTGTTGCAGAAGACGGTCACTGGCAGGCGCTGAAACCTGTTTTGGAAAATGTGTTGATGCAACCTATGTTGACCCCTCAACCAGAATATTTGTTTGAGTTGGTTCATGTTTTGCCAAAAGACTTTGATCAATACCGGGTATATCGCAACGTGATCGTGGTGGGTGGGTCCCATCCATCGTTGGGGAATATCGTCGATGAATTGAGTGCTTTGGGCGACGTGGTGATCCGAAAAGATGTGTGGGCGACCCAGCAGGTGGTGATTGGCATTCGGGCAGGTGATGTTCTTTCGAGTGCAGAAAAGGTTGGTGTAAATGGTGATCGCATTGTTGCAGCTGTAGATGGGGGCATGGCCGATTGGTTGACGACTATTTTATATCACGCGGGCGTTGATGAAGTCGTCACAAAAGGTCTGGCCGATCAATACGGTTGGCAGATTCAGGTGCCGATTGGTTTTGAGGTGATGCGTGATTATGCCGATCAGCATTTTGTAACGTTTGTCCGGCAAGTGGATCGGCGACAATTGTGGATGTGGGTTTATTGGGAAGATGGTGTCACGCCCGATCAGTTGACTGCGGATTGGTGCTTGGATAAAAGGAATGCAATTTCCGCCAAGTTCTATGGGGGCGATCAGACAGATTTAAACGATCTCAAGATTTACCAGACAGATTTTAACGGCAACTTGGCTGTTTGTCTCGAAGGGCTGTGGGAAAACGCTAAGTCGTGGCAGGGCGGGCCTTTTAAGAGTTATTCCGTGATTGATGCAGATCGTGGGCGCCTTTATATGATTAATATGGGCATCTATGCCCCAAATCGGACAAAGGCCTTACAGATGCGGCAGTTGGATGCTTTGGCACATACATTTGAAATCTCTTCGACTTTTGTGATGAAATAGTTGGGTGTATAAGATTTGCCTTGCGGATTGATACAATGTCCGAAATTTTCTATTTTTAGGATTCCTATCTTGCTTGTATTGGATATTTTCTGGGCATGTAAAGTATTGTAAATAAATTGTTTTCACCCTCGGGCGTTATGTTCGAGGGATTTTTTTTGATAAACAAATTTGACATTCAAATTTGGTTAGTGTATTATTTAAGTAGAACACTAAAACAATCATACTTAAGGAGGTGGCCGTGGGTAATTTTGAGTTTGACCCCAATCGGCCCATTTATCTCCAGATTATTGAGGAGATAAAAAAGCGTGCTGTTCGAGGGCTGTATCCGCCGGGTGAAAAACTGCCGTCGGTGCGGGAGATGGCGCAGGCAATGGGGGTGAACCCCAACACAATGGCACGGGCTTATTCTGAGTTGGAGCGGGAGGATTTTGTTTTTACCAAACGCGGGCAAGGGTCATTTGTGACGGAACAGATTGATTCGGTGGAAAGTGAGCGCGAGCGGTTGGCAGATGTGGCTGTTGCACGCTTTGTGTCGGAGATTCAAGAATTGGAGCCGAGTGCGACGCAAATTGCGCATTTGCTCGAACGGATTAAGGGGGGGCTGTTATGATGGTACATATTCAAGATTTATGGAAGCGTTACCCTGGGACTTGGGCGCTGCGTGGGATTTCACTGGATGTTGAGAAGGGGCGTGTGTTGGGTGTGCTGGGTGAAAATGGGAGTGGTAAGAGTACGATGCTTCGCATTTTAGCTGGTGTGACACATCCAAGCAAAGGTACTGTATTACTCGATGGCCAAGAGGTGGGTGTAGAAACCAAAAAAAGGGTGGCTTATTTGCCCGAGGTGAATCCGTTTTATGACTGGATGCGGGTGATGGAGCAGGTCGAGTTTTTGTCTGTTTTTTATCCCGAATGGGATATGAACAAAGCGCGTGAGATGGTTGGTTTTATGGGGTTGGATGGGGATAAGAAAGTTGGGGCATTGTCACGTGGGCAAAAAGGCCGGTTAAAAGTGGCTTGCGCATTTTCGTGGCCCAGTGCGCTGGTTTTGATGGATGAACCATTGGCGGGTATTGACCCGCCTTCTCGAAAACGCATTTTGGATGCGTTGTTTAACGAGTATCGCTTTGGTGAGCAAACGATTATGATGTCCACCCATATGGTACACGAAGTGGGTGAGTTTATTGAAGACGTGATTTTTGTGAAAGAAGGCGAGATCGCCTTGTTTGGCAATGCAGATCAATTGCGCGAAGAACGCGGTCAATCGCTGTCTGAAATGTTTGAAGTCATTGCTATGTAATTGGGAGGTCGTTATGAATGCATTTTGGGCATTGTATGTGAAGGAATGGAAAGATGCACGGTACGTGTTTGCTTTTCTGATGATTGCGATTGGGGCACTTGGCATCTATGGGTGGGTTTATTTTGAACCTGATTTCTCAGACGTAGGGCCGCGTGCGATCTTGAGTTTTATACCCTTTTTTTTGGGTGGGGTAGCCTGTTTTGTTGCGCCACCTTTTTTACTCGCCAGATCCTTTTCATCAGAGTGGAAATCTGATACGCATTATCAAATATTCGCGTTGCCCGTGCCAAAATTTGTTCCTGCACTTGCAAAATACCTCGTGGCTTTAAGCAATGGTTTGCTGATGTTTTTAGTAGCCGGGGGTATCATGTTTGGTGTCGGAATAGAATATGGCGTAAAAGAGGGTGTACCCCGTGTGGCGTATGACGATGTTTTGTTTTTGATGATATTGGGTTTTGCGGTCTATTTGGTGCTGATTCTTGGATTTGTCACTGCGATGGAAGGTGTCAAGTTTACGGTGAAACGTTTTCAACGGTTGGCGGCTGTGGGGTTCTGGCTTGTTTCCATGTATTTTTATGTCTGGTTTCATGGGCTGGCTGTGGGCAATCTGAGTTTTCTGGGGAAATTTCAGATCGATTCTGTTATGGATGGGCAGGTGATGATGGCCGTAAGTTCTGTTGCTTGGGCAGGTTTTGCCTATCCTGTTCTTGTTGGTTTGGTGTTGTTGGTTTTGGGCTTGGGTTTGTTTGAAAAATACGTCGAAATTTGAGGGTTTTGTTATGGTTTCCAAATACCTGGGTATTGTATTGATGCTTGTTGGTGTGATGATGGCTTGGGGGTCTCTTGGACCGCTGTTGACGAACATTGTTGTGGTGGTATGGCAGGTGTTCAAGCTCAGTCTGATGTTGTTTGTCGCTTATGTGGGATATCGTTTGTGGCGACAGCGGTATTTATCTGGCGCGTAATATTTGCTTACCCCCCCCCAAAAAAAAAATGGAAATTCTGCCCTTTGTTTCTTTGTTTTCGGAATGAAAGTTTGGTGGAGATGATGGGGCATCGTTTTCCGTTTCTTGGTATGAAAAACGGTTGTTCTGAGTTGAATGGCTGTGCATCTGTATTGTTTTGTGTATCCTCTCCTGGCCATTTGGTCGAGAGAGGATTTTTTATTGCCTGCACTGAGCAAAAAACTTTCAACGGTTAAAACCATCGGTTATATTGAAGGATCATTTTTACGAAAGGAAACTTAAGATATGGAATATCGCATATTAGGTCGCACGGGGCTGAAGGTGGCGGTCATGGGCATAGGAGGTGGTGGACCTACGCAAATGGGACAGAAAACAGGTGTGGGGCAAGACGGCGTGAATAAGCTTGTTCGGCGAGCATTGGCATTGGGGATCAATTTCTTTGATACGTCTGCTGCATATGGTGAGAGTGAGGTGATCTTGGGCGAAGCGCTTAAAGGCATCCCGCGTGAGGACTATGTGATGGCTACTAAATTTCACCCCGGTAAGGGTGGAAAGGGTGATGTTGTGAGTCCCGAAGATGTGATCGCATCAGTTGAGCGAAGTTTGGTAAGGCTTCAGATAGAACAGGTGGATGTGATGCAATTTCACGGCGTGCGTCCAACGCAATATGTTGAGGTCATGGAAAGGCTATGGCCTACAGTTGAAAAGCTTAAGGAACAGGGCAAATTCAGGTTTATTGGCATTACCGAAACATATGGTGAAGACAACAAACATGAGATGTTGCCTATGGCATTAAAGGATGATTTGTTTGATACTGCGATGGTGGGATACAATATGATTAGCCCGACACCGGAACACGTTATATTGCCTATGTGTGAAGAACGAAATGTGGGCGTGATTTGCATGGTGGCCGTGCGTCGGGCATTGAGCCGGCCAGATTATTTGAGGACGCAGATTGCCGATGCCAAAGCCCGTGGTTTGATTGCGGCTGATGCTTTGCCCGATGAAGATCCGTTGGGTTGGTTGGTGAAAGATCATATTACTTCATTGCCTGCAGCTGCCTATAAGTTTGTGAACGCGCACCCTGCAATGGGCACGGTCTTGTCGGGCACGGCAAATATTGATCACTTGGAGGAGAATGTGAAAGCGATATTGGGACCGCCTCTGCCCCATGCAGATGTGGAACGGTTGCGTTCGGTTTTTGGCGATGTTTGGGAACCTTTGGGGAATTGAGGAAGCATATTTTATTGTGGAATTGGAGGCTTTGATTGGAAAACCCGTTTAGGGAATGGAACAAAGATTTTCGTTTGCTTGCTCTTGCTGTGGCTTCACAAGGCGTCTTTTTTGGTGTGCAGTTGACGCTGTTTAACAATTTTATTGTTGAACGATTGAATATTGAGGCCCACCATTTGGGTTATGTAGAGGCGTTGCGTGAAGTGCCTGGTTTTATGAATGCTTTTTTTGTGGCATTGATGGTACATTTTGCGCCGCCTATTGTGGCAGCGATTTCTTTGGCGATTATGGGCGTGGGCATTATGGCCTATTCGCAAGTCGATTCGGTGACGATGCTGGCTTTGTATTCTTTGGTATGGAGCATTGGCTTTCATTGTTGGATACCGATGGAGCAGTCGATGTCCTTGCTGTTTTCACCTGAAGGAAAGAAGGGCAAGTGGTTGGGGCAATTGCGCAGTGTGAACAGCCTGGCTTGGTTAGGATCTATATTGGTGTGTAAGTTGAGTTTTGAATATGTGGGTTATGGGGGTTTGTTTGTGATGGCTGGCTTGGCGACCATTGGTGGTGGCATTGCGATTCTGTTTGCCTCGCGTGCACGCCCAGCCGAAGAACGAAGTTTTGTTTTTAAGCGGCGTTATGGTCTGTATTATGCCTTGAATTTTTTGCAGGGCTTGCGCAAGCAGATGTTTATTACGTTTGCAATTTTTGCGCTGGTAAAAGTGCACGGGATGCCCGTGCATACCACCATGTTTTTGGTGCTAATTAATCAGACGTTGATTACACTTGCTGCACCGACTATGGGGCGATGGGTTGATAAGTATGGCGAACGTGCGATGTTGAGTGCGAGTTATATTGGTCTCGCCTTTGTGTTTTTTGGGTACGCGGTCGTGACACATCGCCCTACATTGTATGTGCTGTATTGCATTGATAATGTCATCTTTTTTGGGGGCATCGCCCTGACAACGTATTTGCATAAACTGGCCCCCCCCGAAGAACTAAAACCGTCCCTTGCGATGGGGGTCACAATGAACCACTTCGCAGCTGTTGCATCTCCGTTGGTGGGCGGGCTGGTGTGGTATCATTTCGGTTATGAAGTGATCTTCTTTAGCGGGGCAATTATGGCTGTGATTTCATTGATCGTAAGTCAGTGGGTTGATCCTGAAGGGCAATTGGCGAGGGAAGCTGGTGAAGAAGCTCTTCCCAAAGGTGTTGCGGCTCAACCTGCAGTCTGAAACTTAGAATGTCGCGATAAATAGTGTATATATAGTGTATATATAGTGTATATAAGGAGGTTCTTATGGTTGGTTTTGCAGTTGTTGGTTTGGGCATGGGACGAAATCGGGCGCGATTGATTAACGAGACCGAAGGGGCTGAACTGAGGGTTGTATGTGATCAGCGTGGGGACTTGGCAGAAGAAGTGGCACAGGAGTTGGGTACGGATTGTGCCTTGCACCTGGATCATGTGTTGGCACGTGACGATGTGGACGTGGTCCAAGTGATGGTTGAAAGTGGTCGGCACGCAGAGATCGGGATTCAGGTTGCCAAGGCTGGCAAGCACGTGATTACGACCAAGCCTATGGATGTGAGTACCGAAGCGTGTGATCGGTTGATTGCTGCGTGTGAAGAAGCCGGTGTGTTATGCGGTGTGGATTATCAGAGCCGATATGTGGACAATAATGTGCGCGTGGCAACGGCGATCAGGGAAGGGTGGTTGGGCAAAATCATTTTAGGGGAAGTGCGGTTCAAATGGTTTCGTTCTGACGAATATTTTGCACACAATGGAGGATGGCGAGGTACTTGGGCTATGGATGGGGGGGGATCACTGGCCAACCAAGGGGCACATTTACTCGATATGCTGAGCTGGTTTATGGGCGACCCCGTATCTGTGTACGGCGAGATTGACGTTATGAATCACGATATTGAAACCGAAGACATCGGGTTGGCTATTCTCAATTTTGAAAGTGGTGCCAAGGGAACGATCTTGGGCACCACGACATTTCAAAGCAATGCCTATTTTAGTGCCGAAGTTCACGGAACGGAAGGGGGCATTTTACTCACAGATGCCCTCAAAGGTGAAATGAAGGTCTTTGGTGACGGGTTACAAGAGAAGTTGGACAGCGTGGAGAATCACGTGCATAGTATTGCTGAAGATGTGGTGAACGCATTGACGAAGGGCACGCCGCTTGCCGTGGATGGGCGAGAGGGGCGTCGTACCGTGGCATTGCTTGAGGCGGTGTACCAGTCTGCAAGAGAAGGTAAAACGTTGAAGTTGGGGAATAGAAGTTAGGTCACCTTATTCTGATCTGAGGCATGAGATGGGCAAAACTGAGGTTGCAATTGAAGCTGAGAAATTTTACATCAATGGTGAACCGACATATGCGGGTCGCTCTTGGAAGGGATATGAGATTGAAGGGTTGTTGTTGAACAATCGCCAGGTGCAGGCGACGTTTGATGACGAGAACCCGGAAACGCGTCGCCTCTGGGTTTATCCCGACACAGATGAATGGGATGCAGATCGTAATACACAAGAATTTATCGATGCCCTTCCCATCTCTCGGGATCATGGTGTGTTGGGCATTACGCTGAACTTTCAGGGGGGGAACCCGAAGGGATATGGGTGGCCTCAGCCTTGGGAGAACAATGCATTTGAACCCGATGGTGAAATAAGGCCACCGTATTTGGTACGCATGGGACGGGTGCTGGATGCGTTGGACAACTTGGGGATGGTCGCTATTTTGGGTGTGTTTTATTTTGGACAAGATGAACGCTTAGAGAGCGAGTCGGCCATTACGCGAGCACTCGATGGTGTGGTGGAGTGGGTGTTGGATTCGGGGTATAGAAATGTGCTTTTGGAAGTGAACAATGAATGCAATGTGAAAAAATATGAACATGAAATTTTGGTGCCACATCGCGTTCATGAATTGATTGATCGCGTGAAAAATACGACCAACAATGGGCGACGATTGCTGGTGAGTACGAGCTATGGGGGGCGGTTCATTCCACTTGAGAATGTGGTGCGTCTGGCAGATTATCTGCTCATTCATGGCAATGGTGTGAAAGAAACAACGCGTATTGCCGAGATGGTAGAAGAGACAAGATTGGTAAAGGGTTATCGCCCGGTGCCCATTTTGTTTAACGAAGATGATCACTATAGCTTTGAAAAGCCTATGAATAATTTTGTGGCAGCCATTTCAAAGTACGCGTCGTGGGGATGTTTGGATATTGGTGAGAACAATTATAGAGATGGATATCAATCGACGCCTGTGAATTGGGGGCTTTCTACAGATCGCAAAGAGGCGTTTCACACATTGGCAAGGGAGGTCTCCGGTTTTTAAAGTGTTGGTGTGCAAGTAAGACTCTAAGTGGGGGGCCACAGATGAGGAATCTTGACCGCGCGTTGGTTTTGGCAGGAAGGCCATCGACGTTTGTGGACTGATTCTCACTCAAGTTAATACCATTCGTGGAGGGATCTGTCTTGCTTTTCAATTCATTGACTTTTGTGGTTTTCTTTATTGTGGTATTGGTTGGTTACCACTTGCCTCAATCTTGGCGGGTAAAGAAAACATGCTTGCTCATTGCAAGTTATATATTTTATGCGGCCTGGAGTCCACCGTTTGTGATTTTGTTGTGGATTTCAACAGCTGTAGATTGGGTAGCTGCCCGAAAAATTGCAGAGACGGAGGCTCTCGCCAAGCGTAAGGTTTGGGTTGCTGTGAGTATGGTTTCCAATTTGGGCATGCTGGGCTTTTTTAAGTATGGCGGTTTTCTAATGGATAACTTTGTCGATCTTGCCCAGATGATTGGCATGTCTTATACACCCGCAGCGTTCAGTATTGTGCTGCCTGTTGGGATTTCGTTTTACACATTCCAAACGATGTCTTATACGTTGGATGTGTATCAGCGCAAATCTGAACCTTGCCCGAGATTTATTGACTTTGCCCTTTATGTAACCTTTTTTCCTCAGCTTGTGGCCGGGCCAATTGTGCGGGCAACCGACTTGATTCCACAGTTTCAGGAAGAACGCCGTGCCACTGGCCCTGAATTTTCTTGGGGGCTTGGTTTGATGTCTTGGGGCTTGTTTCAAAAGGTGGTGTTGGCCGATACGCTTTTGGCAAGTGCAGCAGATTCGGTATTTGGTACGGTGGCCGCGCCTCCGTTGTGGACGATGGCAGGGTCTGTGTATTGGGTTGATGCTTGGCTTGGCACATTGGCTTTTGCTGGGCAGATATTTTGCGATTTTGCTGGTTATTCAACGGTTGCAATTGGCACTGCGCTTTGTCTGGGTTTTCACATACCCGAAAATTTCCGCTTTCCATATGCTGCCATTGGTTTTTCAGATTTTTGGCAGCGGTGGCACATCTCGCTGTCTGCATGGCTGCGAGATTATCTCTATATTCCGTTGGGAGGCAATCGAAAAGGACGTGCGCGAGAATATATCAATGTGATGATTACGATGCTGTTGGGTGGACTTTGGCATGGTGCGAGTTGGATGTTTGTGGTTTGGGGAGGGCTCCATGGTCTCTATTTGTGGATGGAACGCGTTTTAAGAGCCCTGTTTTCTCAGGCCGATTGGGTCAAGAAACCCGTCGTGCAAGGTTTACTCGGGATCGTTACATTTTTATTGGTCACACTCACTTGGATCTTTTTTCGGGCGCAAACCTGGAATGTGGCCTGGCATGTTTTCCTCTCAGCTTTGTATATAGAACCGATGGGCGCAATGGTTTTGTCAACGCTCGATATGGTGAAGGTGATTGTGGTAATGACTGCTTTGGTGGCATCGCATTGGCTTTTGAGAAATGCGTCTATTGAAGAATTGATTTCTCGGGTGCCTTGGTGGCTGGGCGGCATTGTATGGGCTGCTTTGTTGCTTTTGACAATTATCGCACAAGGGGGTGGCAGTGCATTCATCTACTTCCAGTTTTAGGCGGCCTATTCCTGAAGCCCATTGGCCGAGGGTAGGATTGATTACGTTGGTCTTGGTTTCTATTTTTATGGTTGGCTGGGAATTTTATTGGCGTGCAGAAGGTTATGTTCCCCAATACAGTGATTCGAGAGATATTTGGGCGTCACAACGCACACGCGTGAGCCAAGGTACTGGCAAGGAAACGGTGATTGTTGGGGCTTCACGCGTTCGATTTGATATTGATTTGGATGTGTGGGAACAAGAGGTCGGGCAACGTCCTATTCAGTTGGGTATGAATGGCACCAGTGCATGGCCTTTGTTGCAAGATTTGGCCAGTGATGCACACTTTTCGGGAAAAGTTGTATTTGGCGTAACCGAAGGGCTTCTGTTTCTACCTGGTTTTACCGGCCCTGCCCAAAATGCATTTGGCAATGTCCGGTATTATAAAAATTGGAGTCCGTCACAGCGGTTCGGTTTTATTCTGTCAAAGATTTTAGAACCTCGTTTGGCATTTATGAATGGGTGGGATTTGAATTTGAACGAATTGATCAAACGCGCCCTGCCACTTGAGAATCGGCCAGGCGCTTTGGTTGTTCCTCCCTTGCCACCTCTTTTTGAAACCACTCAACTCGATGGACGTGCCCTACTGTGGGATAACGTCGTAACAGATGATGCTTTTGCACAACGCATCCAACAGATATGGGGGCCGCTGTTCAGTTTTGGCCCACCGTTGGGAGGGCCACTTTTGGATGGTTTGCTTGATCAAATTAAGCAGGACGTTGAAAAAATTCGCGCACGTGGCGGAGATGTCATTTTTGTTCGATTGCCCTCGAAGGGGGGATTGAGAGATTTAGAGAATGCACGTTGGCCGCGTGAAGCTTTTTATGAGCGGCTGTTGACCCATACCGGATCACAGGGCATTCATTTTGAAGATTACGAAACTTTGCTCAAATATTCTTGCCCCGAATGGTCACATATATCGGCTGCGGATGCCATTCCATTTACCCGTAGTTTGATCTCGATTATTCGCACGCAAACAGATTTGTAAAAATTAAATGCAAACAAAGAACGAAACGACAGGGCGTGTTGGGTTTGCCAAAGTGAGGCATTGGTCTTGGTTTTTTGGCAAACTTAGGGCGTCTTGTCGTTTGTTATGTGGGTGCGTTTATGAGATAGGATGGGCAGATGGTCTCTTATGAAAAACTGGTGACACAACTGGATAACCGGGTGGAAGCTTTGTTGTCTCAGCAAGTGATGGATCGGTCACACAACGACTGTGGTGGGTTCATATCGCCCGGTTATGGCATGGTTGGTGGGAGTCAAATAGGCAGTGTGCAAACATTGGGTTTTGCGTGGTTGAGTGAGGGGTCTCAATATTGCGGTCATACTGAGATTTTAGAACGATTGCTTTTAGGCGCGCAGTATTGCCGACATGCGCGAAGGCCATCGGGGTTGTTTGACCTGGTAACGACAGATTGGGATTCTGGGCCTTACACGGCTTTTTTGGTGCAAGCCCTTGCGCCGATGGTCCGTGCGGCAAGGATGAGTCAATTGGATGGTGCCAGTGCTGTTGCGGAAGAGTGGGGAGAGATAATTCAGGTAGCAGGGCCTCCTATGGCGACTGGTGGATTTAATACCCCAAATCATCGCTGGGTGTTGGTCGGCGCGTTGGCACAGGCGTTAGATTTGTTTCCCGAACTGGACTTGATGCCCGCCATCGAGTCGTATTTGGCTGAGACGATTGACATTAATCCCGATGGGGAATATACCGAACGCAGTACGGGGGTTTACAATGCCATTTGCAATCGGTCTCTGCGTTTGGCTGCGGAAATGTTGGATCGCCCAGAGCTGCTAGATCCCGTTCGGTGTAATTTGGATACCTCCTATCATTTGCTGCATGCAGATGGTTCTGTCGTGACGAGTCTATCAAGCCGGCAAGACAACGGAACCCATGTGGTGCCTCACGGGATGGTGGATAGTTATTACACCCTTGCCCGCATAGATAGAAATGGTTTTTATGCCTCTGTTGCAGATTGGCTAGCTGGTTTTGATGGTGCGGGTTTGGCGTGGTCGTTGGAGCCATTTTTGACCCACCCCGAATGGCGTGTGGATGACTTACCTCGGGAACCGTTGGTTGAGAACTATCGTAAGTTTTATTCGACTTCGGGGGTGTGGCGCGCCCGGCAGGGGAAAATGAGTGCGACTGCGGCAACGGGAATTACAACACCATTTAGTTTGAAATATGGCGAAGCCACCTTAAGCGGCTTACAGATCTGTGGGTGTTACTTTGCGTTGGCACAATTTTGTGCAGACGAGTTGACACAGATAGAAAATGGGGTTGAACTTTATTTTGCAGGCAAAGGACGCCGTGATCACGCTGGCCCCATTTATTATCACCCCGTTGGACGACCCGTTTCGATGGAAGCTTATCGAACTGTTGGCTTGGAACGCGACGTAACGGTTTTGCCGCCATTGGAAATGCGTTTGAAAATTCAAGAAGCAGATGGAGGGTTTGATTTGAATGTGTGGACTTCTGAACCTTTTGATGAGATCCCTGTCCAAATCGCATTCGATTTCTCGCCTGGTGGGGTGTTTGAGTTTGAGAATGGGGCGATTCAAGGTTTGGCGAATGAGACCTTTTTCTTGAAACAGGGTACAGGCATTTATCATGTTGGACAAGATGCCATTTCTATATCGCCAGGATGTTATGCACATCGTATGTGGCAGATGCGAAATAGCGAAGCTGTAGAGGGTGATTTTAGGGTATTGTTAACAATGGTCACTCCCGTTGACCAGAGTGTTGCGATTCGATATGGTCAGTGGGATGAAGCGAATATGGCCTTGGTATAATTTTTCATCACAATAGGAAAAGGGAGTTGGAGTCTATGATACGGTATGAAGACGTAATTCAACGATTTGATGAACAAGTGCCTGCGATTTTTCCGCGGCAGGTAATGGATACTTCCCGTGAAGATTATGGCGGGTTTGTGAGTGATGGTGTTGCAGCACCCACGAGCGTGAGTACACTTTCAACGCTTGGTTATGCGTATCTGTTGCCCGAGTCCAAGTTTTATCAAAGTGATGAAATTTTGGCTCGCATCATCGCTGGCACACAGTTTGGACGTAAGGCACGCCGCGAGAGTGGTTGTTTTGATTTGATTACTACGAACTTTGATTCGTCGCCTGATACAGGTTTTATGGTCAAGGCGATTGCACCTATCGTTCGAGCCGCGCGTAAGATGGATACCGATGGAGCACGGCAGATTGCAGAATCGTTGGGCGAGATTATCCAGACGGCTGTTCCAGGTATGGTCGCAGGGGGTTTTCACACACCCAATCACCGTTGGGTTTTGGTGGGTGCGTTGTCCTTGGCTCTGGAGCTGTTTCCCGACTTGGATGGGATGGACACGGTTGAAAAGTATTTGGCTGAGACGATTGATATCAATGCCGATGGAGAATATATCGAGCGCAGTGCGGGTGTGTATAACGCTGTTTGTAACCGTGCATTGCGGTTGGCTGCTGATGCGTTAGATCGCCCCGAATTATTAGAACCTGTACGGCGAAATTTGGATTTGTCCTATCACTTGTTGCATTCTGATGGCACGGTGGTGACGAGTTTTTCGGGTCGGCAAGACCGTGGGCAACGCATCGTGCTGGTGAATATGGCAGACAGTTATTACAATATGGCCCGCAGAGATGGCAATGGTTTTTATGCGGCGGTTGCCGATTGGTTGTGTGCATCTGCCCCTCATGGGGGTAATGGGCTTTTGGAACCCTTCTTGACGCATCCCGAATGGCGCGTAGATGACTTGGCCCGGGAACCCTTGCCTGACAGCTATGCAAAGGTTTATTCCACAGCACGATTATGGCGTGTGCGCAGAGGAAAGACCAGTGCGACAGCAGGTGCAGGCATCACCGCACCGTTTAGCGTGAAACACGGGGAAGTCAACCTAACGTCGGTGAATTTCTGTGCGAGCTATTTTGCGATTGCGCAATTTTCTGGCGAATCATTTGAAGAAGTCGATGACGGTATTCAGATGACCCATATCAGCCGCAGTGCAGATGGACGACGGCCTGGTTATGATCAACCCTTAGATCAAGCGGTGCCATTCGATACATTTTACGCGACACGTAAAGATCGAGATGTCTATGTTTTGCCTCCCTTGACAACAATATTGAAAATTGTGGAAGTAGAAGGCGGCTTCGATTTACATGTGACGTCCAAGGGATATGATCGCGTACCCTTTCAAATAGCTTGTGATTTCACGCCTGGTGGTGAGTTGGACTTTGAGAGTGGGGCGATGCAAGGACAAGTGGGGGCCGTGGCCATTTTGAAATCTGGGCACGCGACGTATCATATAGGCAATGACGCAATTTCGATAGGCCCAGGCGCTTATAGTCATCGCTTCTGGCAAATGCGAGGTAGTGAATCGGCACCCCATGCGTTTCGGGTATTGATGACGTTTATGACGCCGGTGGATCAGAAATTTGAAATTCGGTGTGGGACGTGGTCTACGGCTGAGGAGAGGATTGTTTAAAACCGACAAGAAGGAAAACTGAAAGAAGGAAGATGGGGCAAAGCTTTTAACCTGTTGCATTTTTCCGGGGGATTTGGTTTTGGCTTCTTACTGTTTTGAAACAATAAAGCGCATCGGATCTCTGGAGTGATCTGATGCGCTTTATTGTTGGGGAAATAATATCAGCTAGAACGCGTTGGGGCGGCCTTGTGCTCCGTCTACGGAAATGGAGGCGCCGTTGATCCAGTTGGCTCGGTCGGAAGATAAGAAGACGACCACGTCGGCAACTTCAAAGTCGGTGCCCAAGCGTTGCGCTGGGAACTCGCGGGTTCGGAAGTTTTCGTATTTTTCTGGGTTGGCTTCTTTAAAACGTTCCCAACCTCCTCCAGGGAAAAACAGGGAGCCGGGACATACGGTGTTCACCCGGATTTTGTCGGGGGCCAGTTCCCAAGCCAATGCACCGGCAAGAAACATCTCGGCGGCTTTTGCTGCACCGTATTGGGCCCCGCTGTCGGCGGGTTTCCAACCGGATATGGAAGAAATGGTAACCACGCTGCCGCCATTGTCCTTTTTTAAATGGGGCAGTGCAGATCTCGTGGCGCGCACGGCGTGGAAGATATTTAGGTCGAATGTTTCATGCCACGCGGCATCATCTGAGGTGGCAAATTCTCGTGAACCCGCTGTGCCTCCCACGTTGTTGACCAAGCAATCGATGCTACCTAATACTTCGGCTGCGGCCTGGATAAAACGTTCGGTATCACCGGGTTTGGATACGTCGGCTGTTTGGCCAAAGACTTGCACATTGTGTTCGCGGAGTCCGTCCAGTGTTTTGTCTAAGCCTTCTTGACCGCGTGCACAGATGGCAATGTTGCATCCTTCTTCAGCAAAGCGCAGAGCGGTTGCCCGACCAATGCCTCGACTGCCTCCGGTGATAACGGCTACTTTGTTTTTAAGATTGAGGTCCATTTGCCAAACTCCTTGGGCAGTAGTTTAGTGGTCTTTGAAAAAAGCAAGATATTCGTCGCCCGTCTTTGACCACGTATATTCTGAATGCACGTAGCCTTGGGCTTCTTGTTGTTTTGCTTTTCGTTCCTCAGGGCTCAGTGAATAATAAGTGTGAATTTGATCTACAAATGCTTGGTAATCATCAGGCGGAATGAGATAGCCCCCTTTGCGAACGCTTTCCGTGAGGGCATCAACAGAAAATGCAACCACGGGTGTGCCGTCAAACATACATTCGAGCGGGGCAATACCAAAACCTTCGGCATCGCCGGAGTAGGTTACATTGGGCATCAGGAACAGATCGGCTTCGCGTCGTAACATACCCAAATCATCATCGCTGAGCCATACTTGCCGTACGCGGGGTCCTAAGTTGAGGTCGTGACAATGTTGCTTTATTTTTTCACTTTCGGGTCCACGTCCACTGATGATGAAGGTAATGTCTGGGTCGAGCAAGGGCATGCCTTTTTGAATAAATGTGGCAATGCCTTTGCGTGGCACTTGGCGACCAAAGTTAAGCAGGATTTTGTCTTGTCCAATTTTTAGGTGGTAATTTTTCTCAAAGTCTTTTTTGAGCAGATCCCTACGCGCATCATCAATCTGAGGAGGCTCTACCCCCAAATAGATGGTGCGAATTTTGTTGGGTGGAATGCCAAAACCTTCAAGTAATTTGTGTGAATTCTGGCTGATGGTTGCAATGCGTTTGCAGCAGGCGAGTCCCCATTTCATGAGGCGGCTGTTGATGGGGTGTGAATAGGTCACTTCGAGGCCATAAATGGTGGCAAAAAAAGGGATTTTGGTAAAGCATCGAAGTATGGGAGCGATAACACTTATAACACCGTCGCTAAAAAAGACAATGTCAACGCGTCGAAAGACAACCTGAATGATAGAAACGAAGAGGGCATAAGGTAGAAACCACGCCAGGTGAGCCGTGGAGTTTTTGCCAAGTGCTATGAGCTTTACGTCGTGTTGCGCTTGGAAATGTTGATAGAGTTCGTAGCACGTGGTTTGAATGCCACCCACGCTGGGAGGAAAACGGCGGGCGAGGAAGAGGATGCGAGGGTTTTCTTTTGACATAAGATTTTTTTAGGTGTGAATGTCGGCTTGTTTGGCGCGTTCGACCAATTCCATTTCTGCTTTGGCCAAATCTTCATCCGTTTCAAGCGAGGTGATGGTCACGCCAGGAGCGGGTTTGGGATATAGAATGCGGTGGGGGCCTGTTTGCGTGATGGCTTTGATAACGGATTCTGGGTCTTGGGTCAGGGCAATGATCGTGCCGCCACCACCTGCACCGGCTAATTTGGCACCCAAAGCACCACCGTCTAAGGCCGCTTGAATGAGGGCGTCGTTCTCTGGACCAGAGCCACCCAAATCGCGTTGAATCTCATGGTTTTCAGTCATGAGTTGGCCGAGGCGTACCCAGTCCTTTTCAAGGAGGGCGCGTTTGCCCATCCGGGCAAGATGGGCAATACGCAAATAACAGCGGGTGACTTCTCGGTCCCCTTCAAGCCACCGTTCCCGAATAGGCACGTGAACCGTTCCTGAACTGCGTTTGATACCGGTATGGGCTAATATGAAGGGATATTCTGAAATATATGGGTGGATGGGTTCAATCGTGGCATAGGGTTCATCACCAAAAGCCCGATAGAACTGTTTTTGTCGAAAATCCATGTAGTTGAGGCCACCAAAGGTACACATGTAGGCATCTTGGTACCCGCACAAAGCCATGTAGTTGAGCTCAATGTGGCGAGCCATTTCGGCGCGGTAAAAGAGGTGTTCGTCTCGTTGTAAAAAAGCGAAGATGGCATTTAGAATCGAAACGCTCATTGCAGATGAACTGGACAAGCCCGCTGCAAAAGGTACGTCACACGCCCAACGGAGCGAAAACTTTGCATCTGAAAGATTGAGAAAATGCACAATGGCTTTGGCCACATCAAAATATCCGCCCTCAGGTTGCAGATCATCGGGGTGGTGAATTTCACACCGCAGACCCGCGACTTCAAAACTCAGGACGTCAGATGGTTCAATGATGACGGCAGCGCGTTCTTGGGTTGCGCAAGAAATGACACTGCCCCCATACATATCTGTGGGGTTTCCAATAATGCCACACCGACCGGGTGCTGTAGAGAGATAGGATTTTGCCATAAGTTTGGAATTTCTAAAAAGTAAAGACACTCAGAACATAAAAACGTTCAAATGAAGGGTTGTTAGAATTACTTCTTATAGGTTTGTATTGGGGGCAAGCCTTTGTTTGAATGACGCTTAAAAATCACGCAATCGCTTTTGCAAATATTGGCGGATGAGGTATCCATAACGTTGATCAAAGAGGGCGAAGTCGATGAAAGATTTGAAATACGATTCCATATTCCCAATATCATAACGCAACTCTTCGGGTTGTAATTTGACACACCGAACGGTATGGCCCATGGTCATAAGGGTCGATATGGCATCGGTCAATTCCAATTTTCCACCATATCCTGGGCTGGTGCGATTGAGCGCTGCAAAGATCTCTGGGTTGAACACATAGCGACCTGCAACACACAAGTTGCTGGGGGCTTCATCACGAGCGGGTTTTTCTACAATGGCCTCGATCTCAAAATCGTTTTCATCTTCACCGGCTTTGGGCTTCACGATGCCGTATTGGCTGACCTCATCGGGTGGTACTTCAACCACTGCAATGGTGGCACTGGCATTGTTTTTTTCATGGGATTTGATCATCCGATTTATAAGGCCCGCGTGATTTCCTGACTTGATAATGGTATCGCCAAAAGCAACCACAAAAGGTTCGTCGGCAACAAAGTCTTGGGCCATGCCAATGGCATCACCAATGCCTGCGGGGGTGGTGCGCCCTGCGGGGATTATTTGGCGGGTGTAAAAAAAGTTCACCCCTTCTTGTTCATAGTCGAGTTGTTCAAGTAGATTTTCGCGGTCGCTTTCTGTGAGGTAGGTTTGCAAATCGGGGTCGCGGTCAAAATGATCTTCAATGGTGCGCTTATTCTTGCCGGTGATAAAAAGGATTTTTTTAAGCCCTTGTTCAACAACTTCTTCTACAACATACTGAACAATAGGTTTGCGCCCAACAGGCAGCATTTCTTTGGGCTGTGACTTTGTTGCGGGCAATAAACTTGTGCCCATTCCAGCAACTGGAATAACGACTTTAAGAATGGCCATAGGGGCGTTCTCCTTTATGGGCAGATGCTTGACAGAGAATGGGTTGTGTCGTAATATTTTGATCAGAAAGAAGATAACAGCGGTTGGTTTGTGAGGCAAGGCAAAATCATGATTCAAAGAGGTTTGGAATGGCAGAAGAAGAAGAAGATACGGAGGCAGAGGCGGCGGTAGAACCTGAGGGACCAAAGGGCGCGTGGCTGAAGCAATTTGTGATCTTGGCTGTCTTGGTCTTGGTCGGGCAGAGTGTTGTGGCCTATTTCCTTGTAACAGAGCAGATTGTACCGGGATATCTTGAAGTAGAAGCAGAGGAATCGGGAGAGGTTATAGAAGTCGAAGTGATGAAACGAGAACCCGTTATCGTTGAGGCACCGGTCTTATATTCCGTTGAAGAAATGATAGTCAACCCGCAAGATTACTATACGCTTCGCTATTTGAATGTCAAAATGTCTTTGGGGCTTGATGCACAAGAGACTTTGGACTTGATCGAGGCCGACCCGGTTGTTCCTGCCAAGTTGCTCGAAGTGATTCGTGCAACCCTCAATATGACGAGCTTCTACGAAATGGACGAGGCCCGCGAACGGGTGCCACTGCGTCAACGTTTGGCTGCAGAAATTAACGCATCTGGGTTGTTGAAAGAAGGGTCTGTGAGCAATGTTTACTTTGAGCGGTTTGTTGCACAGTAAGATATATAGGCACAAAAAAAGCGGCGGAAAGGATTCTTTCTGCCGCTTTTTTTGTGGTGTTTGTTTAGGCCAAAACGGCTTTGAGTTTGTCTTCAATGGCCGACTTGGGCACCGCTCCAACAAGCTGTTCGGCTACTTTGCCATCTTGAAAGATGAGCAATGTTGGAATGCTGCGAATGCCAAATCCTTGTGCTGTTTTTGGCGCGTTGTCGACATCAACCTTGCAGACCTTCACTCGGCCTTCGTATTCATTGGCCAATTCTTCGATAGAAGGTGCTATCATACGGCAAGGCCCACACCAGGTGGCCCAGAAATCAACGAGTACGGGCACATCGGACTCAACAACTTCAGATTGAAAGTTTTCGTCTGTCACACTTAAAGGGCTTCCCACGTCTGTTACCCCTTTCCTTGTAAATGATGGTTGCTATAAAACACAGAATCGTTTCTGGAGCCAGATACAAGTTGAATCGTCAAAGACTCTGACACTGCCCCACTGTAAGCTTTTTATCAAACTCGGCTAACCTACCAAGTTTGTTTGTGATTGTCAAGGGTAGACCCACGGCAGAGGCCATAGATCAACTCAGAGAGGGTTAGGTGCACGGTTCGCGAGCTTGACTTCAAGCGGTTATCGGCTTTAAGGAGGGCGTCAAAAGAGTGCCAGAGTGCTTGGTCGTCAAAGTTTCGGCCTTGTTCCAGATAGTTGCCCAAAAAGAAGGGGGGTACTTTGAGTTGGGTTGCAATCTCGCTTTTGGACATTTGTTGACCCGAAAGCCATTTGGCTTTGCGCAAAATAGCAAAGTGACGCGTGAGCATTGCAACAATTCCAACGGCATTTTCGCCTTGTTCGAGCATTCGGGTCAGGATCTGCTGGGCTTGGCTGAGTTTGCGATGACCCACGGCGTCGGCCAGTTCAAAAACGGTGACGCCTCGCGTATTAGCAACCACCCGAATCACGACGTCCCGTGTGAGGTGGTTGCTGCCTGTTGCAACGATTAGTTTTTCAAGTTCGGTGTTGAGTTCCCGCAGATTCCCGCCAATGCTGAGGTGGAGCTGGTGAGCGGCGTCGCTATCGATTTGACAGCCTAAGAATTTGGCTCGGTTCTGAATCCAGCGGGGAACCTCATTGTCGTAGGGTGTTTTGAATTCTACGGCACAGGCATTCTTGCGCAGCTCCTGGAAGAGTTTTTTTCGTGCGTCGGGTTTGGTGGCCGTGATGACTAATAGCGTGGACTCAACTGGGTTTTCGATGAGGGGGAGGAGTTCGCGAGCCGCTGAGTCGGCCAACTTGTCGACGCGCTTCATTATTACGACTCTTCGTTTGGTCATCATCGGGAAGGTAAGGGCTTGATTTACGGCCTCTGAGATATTCATGTCTTCGGCCTGGTACGTGTCGAGATTAAAACTTCGCCCAGCAGGTTCTAAAGCGGCTTCGACAAGGGCGCGAATGAGAGCGTCTTGCTCAAAGTCTTCCGGGCCAAAGAAATAATACACCGGGTGGAGGGTGCCTTTTTTAATGTCTGCAAGCACCTGAGCTGATGTGGGGCCCGCGCTTCGGGCGGTTTTTTTTGCGGTGCGTGGTGGCATGGCGGGTTGGTTAAGTCAATGTGGTTGGTTTCTGATTACAAGAAACAATATTTATAGAGCTCTTTAGCACGATGGGTCTATCAGGTTGGAATCACTAAGAAAAAGTATATCGTTTATGCTGTTTTACAAATTTAAACCCTTGCTCTTTGGCAGCGTCAATATGATCAACATAGTTGTCGGGCAAGTGCATCAGTGATGTTTTTTTGCGGAGCGTTTCAGGGAGGGTGCTGAGTTCTTCGAGACTGGCGTGAATGCCGCCTGTGAAAAACTGGCTGTCGTGAAAGATCCGTTCGGCATCGGAGCCGTGTTTTTCGATCATTAGAGGGTCAAATTGGGTGTCGCCCGAAAAGAAGACGCGGTTGTCGATATTGAGGCCACAGCAAAAGCGGTTGGGTACATGATTGGTGGGCACTACTTGAAAGTGGATGTCTTCGATTTCAAATTCATCTTTGACTTCAACCAAATTATAATAATCGGCGAGCGTCGCCCCACCTGTGTCGATGTCTTCGAGTCCACCTCTAAGGGAGTAGGCCCATAGTTTTTCAACAAGGGGTGTAGGCACATACAAGTTGGGTTTTGCGCCGCCTTTTACAAACTTGTTAAAAAAAGCACACTCTTCAAGTCCGCCAATGTGATCTGCATGGGTGTGTGTGATAAAAATGTGTTCAATTTGTCCAAAATTACGACCGCTGGCATGAAGCCCATGCCCAGCCATGAATCCACAGTCTATCAGGATTCTTTCATTGAGAAGCGCATTGTTGTGATAGTTGTTTTTGGCAAAAAAACTACCGATGCCAATGAACTCGAGGTTCATAGGGTTCTCCGGCCTTTAGAGGTCTTTGAAGTCTGCATCTTGAATTTGAGAATCGTCAAGATCAATCGGTTTTTGGCGTTTTTTAGTTTGTGTGCTGCTCACTGTGGGGCGCCTGAAAAAAAAGAACGCCAATAGGCGCCCAAAAAAGCGCAAAATGGCCCAAAGTAACAGGCCCAATAGAAACAAGCGAAGCAGCATTGTGAACCCTTAGGCGATATAGATTTCGTTGCTTTCATCTGGGATAACTTCGCCTATAATATAGGCTTTTTCACCCAATCCTTGTAGCGTTTCCTGAGCTGCTCTTGCTTGATCAGCTGGT
>JBLHJX010000049.1:0-25075 GCA_047619225.1 Candidatus Latescibacterota bacterium | reverse complement strand
CGTGAGAGAAAGTAAAATTGTAGGTTAAATAGAGAAGAGTGTGACATGGCTGAAGAAAATGAAGATGTTGAAGATGAAATGCTTCGTATGATGGAAGAAGAGCTTGGTGCCGGTGGAGATGATGACGGTGCCGAAGATAAGGGTGAAGACGACTTTGAGTCGGAAATGCTTGCTGCCATGCAGGACGAAGCTGGCGATGGTGGTGCCGGTGGTGGTGCAGAAGATGATTTTGAAGCGGAAATGCTTCGAGCCATGATGGATGAGACTGGTGCATCATCATCTGAAGAGGCCCAAACAGCATTGGTGACGGCACAGAACTTGTTGCCCAATACAACAATTGATGCTAAAAATATTCACCGATTGTTGGGTGTGAGTCTGTCAATTATAATTGAATTGGGGCGAACTGAGACCTCTATTGATAATTTACTTGAATGGTCTGAAGGGTCGTTGATCGAATTGGATAAAGTGTCTGGTGAGGCGGTGGATGTTTATATAAATGGGAAACCGTTTGCTCAGGGTGAGGTGGTGACGGTTGCTGAAAACTTTGGCGTGAGGATAACCGAACTTTTGCCATCTTCTCCACCCGGGTAGGTTGAGTACCTGTTGTGCAATTGATTTAACGCTGTTTAACAGTCGTGTCGTTTAATAGAAAAAGACATCTCATATTTGAGATGTCTTTTTCTATTTTATAGTGTGCTATACAGGCATTTTCTAAGCGTTAAGTCTTGTGGCATATGTTGCCGATGTGTCGGCATGTTTGTCCTGTTTGATTGCGTTGATTGTTGTGTCGGAAACGGAAGTGAGTTGGCAAAATTAGATGATGGTTTTGAAGGCCAAGAAACGCTGATATACGCATATAACAAGGCTCATTTGGTTTATGTGGCATCTTGTTAACTTGGGTTGATACTCGGAAATAGATTGGGTGTGTTTGGTTGGCAAGGCATTCGCTTAGGATTGCTGTGTGTTTTTGACATGTACTTTGCTGCTTACTTTGAAGCACTTGCATAACACAGCGTCGATCTGATTTTGTGTGTCTTGGATATAAACGCTCTGAATCAGTTGATCGTATTCGGTTGGTTTTGGGTACGCGTGTGCTAGATCTGCGTGCTGATGTGGTGCGCAGTAGCTATGCCATAGATACGTCTAAGAATGGTGGTCATAGCATCCCCCAAGGACACATTGTGGGTGATGTGACGGGTGTGATATTTTTATGTGCTATAAGTGCGACCTGTGTGTTCGAAAGACATGCTCAGTCAGCTACGCATTGTTGTTGGGGTGCGTTTTATAAGGAGGTGTTTCGGTAAAAGGGAAGCCTATGGGTCGGGCTTAATGTGTGGGGAGGTCGCCATAAAATGGGTGGCATAAAAGGAAAAGTGCGTCCTTTAAGGGACGTTGGTATGGATAAGTCCGTCGGAATATTCGTCCGTTTAGAGGTCTGTTTTTGACCCAATGGGAAAATTATACCTGTTAGGGAAATATTATTCCTCCTGATTTATGGATGGATAAATGCTGTACTGCTTGGTATTTGTATTGGTATAAGTTATTGTTTTATAAATGCTTGTAAATATTTAAGCGAACCTTTTTTTTAAAAGGGTTCGCCTTTTTGGGTTTGGGTATAAACCTTGCTACTTGTGGGCGTGACCATTCAATGCTTAAGGAGACGTTCATGAAATACAAGATTCTAATGGGTATTACTTTTTTGATTACGACGCCTGCGATAGGTGCTGTGGCCGATTCGACAGCCATCGCAGCGAATGTGGCGGGCTTGCCTGATGTGAGCAGCCTGATTACACGCATGGTGTTGTCGCTTGGTGTTGTGTTGTTGCTTATTTGGGCCGCTGTTCATGTGCTCCAACGCATATCGGGTCGATCCGTTAAGCCGGGTGGCACTCAATCGCACATTCAGGTTTTGGATCGTACCTATTTGGCCCCTAAGAAAGCGGTTTATGTGCTCAAGATTGGCAGTCGCTCACTGGCTGTGGGTGTTACAGACAATCATATTACGACCTTGGCTGAGTTGGATACTGAAGAAACCAACTTGGCCTATCCGACCTCCTTGCCCTCTAACGGCACGCCTTCTTTTGCCAATCTTCTCAAAGATGTTCGCACGCGCATTGCAGGAGGGCAGGCATGAAATCTTTACGTATTCTCCTCATTTTAATTTTGGCTTTTACATTTACTCCAGATGTGTCTGCACAGGGTTTGCCGCGCATTAGCATTGATGTGGCGCAATCCAACAATGCCGAAGATGCTGCTGTAACGTTAGAAATTATTTTCTTACTCACTGTTTTGACGCTGGCACCTTCCATTTTGATTATGCTGACGTCCTTTACACGCATTGTGGTGGTCTTGTCGTTTTTGCGTATGGCCATTGGCACGCAGCAGATTCCGCCGACGCAGTTGATCGTGGGGCTGGCATTGTTTTTGACCATGTTTGTCATGGGGCCTACCTGGGAACGTGTGTATGACAATGCGATTACACCTTATTTGGAAGAGCAAATCGATCATGAGGTTGCGCTTGTTGAGGCGATGAAGCCGATTAGGGAATTTATGCTGAAAAATACCCGCGAAAAAGACATTGCATTGTTTGTGAAACTCTCGCGTGAGGCACGCCCACGCAATGTGGATGAATTGTCGAATCGGGTGTTGATTCCAAGCTTTGTCATTAGTGAGTTGAAGACGGCATTTCAGATCAGTTTTGTGTTGTTCATTCCGTTTATCATTATAGATATGGTTGTGTCTAGTACGTTGCTGTCAATGGGTATGATGATGTTACCGCCCGTGACTGTGTCTTTGCCGTTTAAGATTTTGTTGTTTGTGTTGGTGGATGGTTGGCATTTGATCGTGCAATCTATTGTGATGAGCTTTAAGTAGCCGACGGTTTTTAACTAGGAGTGCGTATGACCCCAGAATATGTGGTGCATCTTGGACAGCAGGCGATTTATTTGATGTTGATGGTTTCGGCTCCGATGTTGCTTGCCGGGCTTGTGGTGGGTTTGGGCATTAGTATTTTGCAGGCGGTCACTCAGATTCACGAAGTGACCCTGACATTTATTCCCAAGATCTTGGTTGTTTCGTTGGCATTGGTGGTGGCCTTGCCTTGGATGATTCAAAAACTACTCGATTTTATGATTATGCTGATGCATCAAATTCCGGCGATTGTTACTTAGAAGCAAATCAAACCCTAAAGATAGAATCCAAACGATGAATGCAACTTATCTCGATGTTTCTGTGGTTCAATTTCAAGTGTTTCTGCTGGTATTTTTGCGGACACTGGGCGTATTGGCCGTGGCACCCATTTTTGGTCATCGGGCAGTGATTAGCCAAGCCAAAGCGGGGTTTGCGTTTGCTTTGGCCATCGTGCTGTTTCAGTCAACACCTGTGACCATGGCGGTGACAACAGATTTGGCACCCTATGTGTTAGCGGCCGTGAAAGAAATTACGATGGGTATCATGTTTGGGTTTGTGGCACGATTGGTATTTGTGGCGGTGCAGTTTGCGGGTGAGGTTATTGGAATTGATGTTGGTTTTGGTGTGGTGAATGTGATTGATCCACTTTCTGCAGAGCAGATCTCAATTATTGGTACGTTTAAGAACTTGATTGCTATGGTCACCTTTTTGATGATTGATGGCCATCATGTTGTGCTACAAGCTTTGGCTGAGAGTTTTGCAATGGTGCCCCTGGGTGGGGTTCAGTTGACAGAGTTGTTGGCACGTGGGTTGGTGGATATGACGGCGCAGGTATTTGTGATGGCCATCAAATTGGCCGCTCCGGTTGTGACGTCATTGTTTTTAACTTCTGTGGCATTGGGTGTTATGGCACGCACAATGCCTCAGATGAATGTGTTTATTGTAGGTTTTCCACTCAAAATTGGGGTGGGTATGGGCATGATGGCTATGACCTTGCCTTTGTTTCAAACTATTCTGATTCGGATGTTTTATGAGTTGGGCCCCAACCTGAGTATTCTTTTAGAACAGATGTATACACCATAAAATTAGAAAGAAGATGAAAGAAAGAAGAGAGTAGAGGGTATTGGTTTTTATCTTCTCTCTTCTTCCTCCTCTCTTTACCGCTATGGCTGAAGAATCTTTTCAAGAAAAAACAGAAGAAGCAACCCCGAAGAAACGGGAGGAATCGCGGCGCAAGGGGCAAACTGCGAAGAGCCAAGAGCTAAATTCTGCGGTGGTGTTGTTGTCTGCGTTGGTCGGCTTGTATACGTTGGGAGGTCGGTTGTTTAACAACTTGGCGGGATTTACGGCCAGTACCCTTGCACAAAGTCATACTTACGATTTTTCAGTGATGAGTATGCGCAATCATGCGATTGGGTGGGGGCAGGTGTTTTTTGGATCGATTGGCCCGGTTTTGCTGGTGGTGGGTTTGTCTGCTTTGGTTGTTTCGATTGCTCAAGTGGGATTTACGATTAATGAAGAGGCTTTAAGTTTTAAACCCAATCGTTTGGACCCCATTCAGGGTGCCAAGCGCCTTTTTTCGACGCGGTCTTTGGTTGAGTTGTTCAAAGGTATTATGAAAATTACCATCGTAGGCTTGATCAGTTATTGGGTGATTTCACCTGAGATGTCAAAAATGGCGCTGTTAATGGATTCTGGGGTGGGCGACATCTTTAGATATACAGGTGGCATGGTCTTTGAAGTGGGTATATATACCACATTGGCGTTGCTGGTTTTGGCGATTTTGGACTATATTTATCAGCGTTATGAGTTTAATAAGAGCATTCGAATGACCAAACAAGAGGTAAAAGAAGAAGGCAAACAGACAGAAGGTGACCCGCAAGTGCGCATGCGTATTCGGTCTTTGCAACGAGAGAATGCACGTCGTCGTATGATGGATGATGTGCCCCAAGCCGATGTGGTGATTACCAACCCCACACACTTTGCTGTGGCATTAAAGTACGATATTGACACCATGGCAACACCGATGGTAGTGGCCAAGGGTAAAAATTTGATTGCGCAAAAGATCAAGGAAATCGCACGTGAATCGGGTGTGCCAATGGTCGAAAACAAACCCTTGGCGCAGGCTTTGTTCAAATCGGTAGAAATTGGGCAGGGGATTCCCGAAGATTTGTATCGGGCTGTTGCTGAGGTCCTGGCATATGTCTTCCGATTGAAGGGGAAATAAGATGGCAAATGGCAAACGTGAACGGCAAATGACCTTAGACACAACCCAAATAGATATAGGTTTCAAATTGGGTTGTGGGTGGGGTTGCCATCTGCCATCTGGCAGGTGGTATTGTGGGTGGCAAGGCTTGACTAAATAGTATAAATCGCAGTATATTATCCTATCTTGGCAGTTTTGGAGAAAACGCATGAAAGAGTTCTTTGCACGCATTTCACAATATATGGATGTCTTGTTTGCTGTGGGATTGATTGGGATGATTGGGGTGATGATCATTCCGATGCCTCCCGGTTTTTTGGACGTTTTGTTGGCCTTTAATATTGCGTTTAGTTTGCTCGTGCTGTTGATGACGATTTATATCACCAACCCATTGCAGTTGTCTGTGTTTCCCGGATTGCTGCTGGTGCTGACCCTTTTTAGGCTGTCGCTTAACGTGGCCACCACCCGATTGATTTTGGGTGAGGGTTATGCTGGCGATGTGATTACCGCATTTGGACACTTTGTGGTTAAGGGCAACTACATATTGGGTTTGGTGGTTTTTCTCATTATTGTGATTATTCAATTTGTGGTGATCACAAAGGGTGCTGGGCGTGTGGCAGAAGTGGCTGCACGATTTACCTTAGATGCGATGCCTGGCAAACAGATGGCTATTGATGCCGATTTGAATGCGGGCTTGATTACGGAAGAAGATGCACGAACACGTCGTTCAAACATTTCGCGCGAAGCAGATTTTTATGGTGCGATGGATGGTGCCAGCAAGTTTGTACGTGGGGATGCCATTGCTGGGATTTTGATTACACTGGTGAATATTTTGGGTGGTTTGGGCATTGGGGTTTTGCAGCGCGGGATGAATATCGCTTCTGCTGCCGAAACGTATACGATTTTGACTATTGGAGATGGGCTGGTCTCACAAATCCCGGCATTGATTACCTCTATTGGTGCTGGTATTATTGTGACCCGGTCTACATCTGAAGACAATTTAGGGACAGACCTTGGGCGTGAATTAACCTCTAAACCCCGTGCGATTATGGTCGCATCGGGTGTGTTGTTGGCGTTTGCGGCTGTGCCGGGTTTGCCGAGTTTGCCATTTTTATTTTTGGCTGTTGTCTCGGGTCTTGTGGCTTATTTTGCACAGCGTGATTTGGATGCCGGCGAGGCAGAAGCTGCCGCTATTGCTGAAGAAGCCGATGCCGCGCCACAAGAAAAACCCGAAGATTATTTGCACTTAGATCCATTGGAAATAACTTTGGGGTATGGTTTGATCCCGCTTGTGGACCCATCACAAGGTGGTGATTTGCTCGATCGCATTACCATGTTGCGAAAATCAACAGCCCTGGAGTTGGGTATTGTTATTCCACCCATTCGCATTCGAGATGATATTACATTTAGTCCCAATCAGTATGCGATTAAGATTCGTGGGGTGCGCATCGCTGGGGCTGAGCTTCAGCCACGCAGTTTGATGGCCATGGATCCGGGGTATGTGGAAGGCGAGGTCGAAGGCACAAACACAGTTGAACCCGCTTTTGGGTTGCCAGCCAAATGGATTGCTGAGTCTGCACGTGAACAGGCCGAATTGTTAGGATATACGGTCGTGGAACCGCCCGATGTTTTGGCCACGCACCTAACCGAAGTGCTCAAAAGTCACGCTCACGAAATTTTGACTCGCCAGGACACACAAAGCCTAATTGATCGGGTAAAAGAAAGCAGCCCAACGGTTGTAGAGGAGTTGGTTCCTAATTTGTTGAGTGTGGGCGGTGTGCAAAAGGTGCTGGAGCATTTGTTGCAAGAACAAGTACCGATTTTGGATATGCAGACCATTTTGGAAACGTTGGCAGATTATGCCAGCCTGACCAAAGACCCAGAAATTTTGACAGAATATGTGCGTACGTCACTTGCACGAACCATATGCCAGAAATATTTGAATGAAGAAGGCAATATTCCAGTTTTGACGGTTGACCCAGGGTTAGAACAACAGATTGCCGAATCGATGCAGAGCACCCCAGGTGGTATTAAAGTGGTACTGGCACATAATGTGACCAATCGGTTATTGGAGGAATTGGCACAAAGTATTGATGGCATGGTGGCCAACAATCAGCAGCCTGTGGTATTGACAGCGCCAAATGTGCGACCTGCTTTGCGACGGTTGACGGAAACAACATTTCCAAGTTTGGCATTGTTGTCATATAATGAGATTGTTCCGGGGGTGGATGTTTATTCGGTGGGGATGGTATCGCTTGAGGCTGTGCCGGCGTAGTAGGATTAGGGATTAGGGTTAATTTATGCGGATCAAAAAATACATTGCAGCTTCTATGCCAGAGGCCCTTAAGCAGGTGAAGGCCGATTTGGGATCGCAGGCTGTTATTTTAAATACGCGAACTTTGCGAAAAAGTGGGAAGTTGGGGTTGGGGGGCAAAGGGCAAGTAGAGGTGACTGCTGCCATTGATGAAAGTGGTGGGGCTCTTATTAAGAAGCGCCCGGTACAAAAAGTATCTCCACCTGCACCGGGCGAAGCAGTACAACGCTCTCCTTCAAGACCCATCTCTCGGTCGATTGCTCAGACCTTGCCCGCATCGGCGCCAGACCCAAAATGGGCTGATCGCATTACCCAAAAGTTAGAAGGATTGGAAGCGGCGATGCGCACATCGCCATCGAGGCCTCAGGAAAAATTGTTGCTTCCTGGTGCACTTGATCCTTTGGCTGAACAGTTGCGGTTGGCTGGACTATCAGATGCACTTGCACAAGATGTTCTCAAAGCTTTGTTATTAGATCCTGGCCCTGGTGGCCTGAAAGAGTTGCCACCACTTCAAAAACGTGCTGGCGAGTTGATGAGCCGATGGTTTGAAAACCCGCAGCCGACGCGCTTGGGCAAAGGCGTGCGAAGCATTGTGGCTCTTGTGGGGTCTGCAGGGGTTGGCAAAACAACGGCTGCGGCACGGATGGCAGCGCATTTTTCAGAGACTGGTGCTCGGGTGTTGTTGGTGGCAGCAGATACAGACCGCATTGGTGGTTTGGAACAAATTAGAGCGTATGCTGGTATCTTGGGCGTGCCTATTGAGGTGGTCTATACAGCAGACGAAATGGGCGATTTGATTCGGGAACGCCGTGATGTTGATTTGATATTGATTGATACGGGTGGGGTAGGCCCCTTGGACCAAGCGCGTTTGTTGCAGTTGGAGGCGTTGTTAAAAGAAGCGGCTCCCAATGAAGTGCATTTGACATTGGCCGCAACGGCTGATTTACAACAAATGCACGACGTTGTGGCTGCATTTGAACGGTTGGGTGTGAACCGGTTGTTGTTGACCAAAATTGATGAAACTGCGCGGTTGGGAATGGTATGTGCGGCAGCTGTTGCATCGAAACTGCCCATGTCGTATCTCACAAATGGGCGTGCAGTACCTGGCGACTTTCAGCAGGCAGACCCCAGTATGTTGGTTGCGTGTCTTTTTGAAGGGGTTTCCCATGTTAGCAGATGAAACACGCGCCGCTGTGTGGTCTATTACAAGCGGCAAGGGTGGGGTGGGTAAAACCACATTGAGTGTGAACTTGGGCATTGCGTTGGCCAAGCAGGGTTTGCAGGTTTTGTTGATGGATGCCGATTTGGGTTTGGCCAATGTGGATATTCTGTTGGGTGTGTCTCCTGATCGCACGGTGCAAGATTTGCTCTCAGGTGAAGCCTCGGCTTTGGATGTGGTTGTTGAAGGACCTGAGGGGTTATCGATTTTACCCGCAGCTTCCGGCATGGCCGAGCACGATGCTTGGCAGGTTGAAGATCGGCACCGGTTGGCTGAAGAATTGGGACGTTTGGAACGTGGATATGATCTTATTTTGATCGATACAGGTGCAGGTATTTCATCTAAAGTAACCGATTTTGTGTTGGCATCGGATCGGATGTTGGTGGTCGCTGTCCCCGAACCCACTTCTATTGCCGATGCCTATGCGATGGTGAAGGTTTGTCAGCAGAATGCTTCTGCTCCCAAAATGGGGTTGATTGTCAATCGGGCACGTTCCCCCCGGGAAGCATTTGCATTGCATCAGAAATTTGACCAAATTGTAGAAAGGTTCTTAGGCCTACACATTGATCGATCGGGATATGTGTTGGAAGATATTTCTGTAGAACAAGCATCACGGTCACAAAACCCAGTCTTTTTATCACATCCAAATTCGGCAGCATCTTTGTGCATTGAACAGCTGGCCAAAGAATTGTCGAATGAATTAGAGATGGTAAAACCTAAAGGACCTGGTTTGTTTGATAAGTTGATGGATCGTATTACAGCAGGTGTTTAAAACACTAAAAACAGAACGCAAAGTGCGTGACTTTATGGTAAGATATTCAAATCGAGATCCGTATCATACATCAATAGATCAAAAACTCATTATGAGATTTTGATTTGCCCAAATGAGAGTTTTATGGGAAAACAAAAAGCACAATCGGCATATCAAAAAACCCAATCGGCGAACGCGCAAGATAAGCGTGAAGATCAATTGATCGAATATCTGCCATTGGTTAAATACATTGCAGGACGCATTGCAATTGGGTTGCCCAAGTCTGTAGAATTGGATGATTTGATCAATGCAGGCGTTGTGGGGTTGATAGAAGCCTACAATAATTTTGATACCAGCAAGGGTGTGAAATTTGAATCCTATGCTTCTATGCGTATTCGCGGTTCTATTTTGGATGAGTTGCGTGCTGTTGATTGGGCGCCGCGCTCGACACGTGCCAAGTCGCGTGAAATGGAGCGATCTATTTCGTCTTTAGAAAATTCATTGGGCCGTTCGCCAACAGATGAAGAAATAGCTGAAGACCTCGATGTTTCCTTAGGTGATTTGTATAAGTTGTTGGACGATTTGAGTTCGACAACCTTGCTGTCTTTGGACGAGCTCTCATATGGGTCTGACGAGGACAAACCCGTACCTTTGCTTGACACGTTGAAGTCTAAGGATCGCACGGATGCATTGGATCAGCTTGAACGGGATGAAATGCGCAATTTGTTGGTTGATGCCATTGAGTATTTGACGGAGCAAGAACGTTTGGTGATTGCGTTATACTATTATGAAGAACTGACATTGAAAGAAATTGGCCAAGTTATGGAATTGTCAGAATCTCGCGTGTCTCAAATTCATACCAAGTCTGTTTTGAGTTTACGTGCAAAGCTGCGGATGCGGTTGTTGCAATAAGGCGATGAGATGTGAGACTTCCGAATTTAAATTTTCTTAAATGAGTTATTGAAGACGTGCCTAATTTAGCCCAAAAGTTTGCACAAGTGCAGAGCCCTGAATTGAGCCAGAAACGGTCACAGCGTTTGCGGCAGATTACAGAAAAAATCATTGGCTTACCTACTTTGCCAACGGTGGTGACGCAATTGATCTCTGTGGTAGGTGACCCGGCCTCGTCGGCGCGTCAGATTGCGCGATTGGTTTCAACCGACCAGGCTTTGACGGCTAAAATCTTGAAAGTGGCCAACTCCTCGTTTTATGGGTTTTCGCGAGAAATCGCAACGGTGCAGTTGGCCATTGTGGTTTTGGGTATTGAGATGGTGAAGAACATTGGATTGAGTGTGGCTGTGCTCAAACGGTTTTCGGAGGGTAAGGAACATCGTTTGTTTGATCGACAACGCTTTTGGGCGCACGCAATTGGATGTGGGGTCGCGGCTCGCATGTTGGCGCTCAAATTTAAAGAACGGCGTATTGCAGATGAAGCATTTGTGGCAGGTGTCTTACACGATATTGGCAAATTGATTTTGATTGAGTATTTCTACGAAGAATTTTCCGAGGCCTTAGAAAAGGCCGATGCAGAAGGTTTGTCTATTGTAGATGCCGAAGAACAGGTTTTAGGTGTGTCGCATGCCGATGTGGGGGCTTGGTTGGCTGAGAAATGGAATTTACCTGCCCACTTGGTTCATGCCATTGCGTATCACCACCGCCCATTTGAACCGGATGCCGAAAAACCCGAAGATTTGGTTATTTTAACGCATATGGGTGACGCGCTCATTCGGCATTTGCGTGTGGGAAATAGCGGTGATGGTCAGTTGGCATCTTTGGATGAACGGGTGGCTGGTATGTTTAAAAAAGGACGTCAAATTTCGGACGACGCATTGTTTGAAGAATTGGGAATCGGGTTGGAAGCTGAGTTGGAAACCGCGCAAGTATTTAAAGACTTGGAAAATGACACTGAATATTAATGACTTTTTGACGGGACTATGGATCAAAATATTTTAAAAAAAGCATCTGAATTGGCACGTTCTGCTCATGCTGAGCCCGAGCAAATGGTGGCATTGTTTTCAGATCTGGTTGATTTGGCTCATCGGCAGGTGGAAGAACTCAAAACTGCGCGCGATGAACGCGACAAGGCCGATAAGAACCTAAAAACTTCTCAAGCGCAGTTGGTGCAATCGGGCAGGATGGCCGCCGTTGGGCAGTTGGCTGCTGGTGTGGCGCATGAGGTGAATAACCCATTACAGATTATTTTGAGCCGCGTGCAGTTGTTAATGATGCGTAATCAAGAGCTGGAACCCTTGGTTAAAGATTTGCAGTTGATTGAAACCAACGTGAAACGCATTTCGCGTATTATTCGCAGCTTACTTGATTTTGCACGCCATAACAGTGGGGAAGAAGATTGGCAGGTTGTTGAATTGATGCCACTTATTGGCCAAACGGCTGAATTGATGCGGCATCTGATGGATAATGCGGGTATTGAGCTGACGGTGACAAGTGAGGCTGATGAATCGCCCGTTTTATATGGGAATGTGGGTGAGGTTGAACAATTGTTTCTCAATTTGTTGATCAATGCACTTCAGGCAACGCCAAAAAATGGGCGTATAGATATTTGTACGAAGATAGATGTAGATGATGTTGTGGTAAGAATTTCGGACACGGGTAATGGTATTCCTGAAGAAAATTTGCCCCGTATTTTTGAACCCTTTTTTACCACGCGAGAAAGTCAGGGTGGTACGGGATTGGGATTGGCTATTATTGCGGGCATTGTTGAAAAGCATCGTGGCAGAATTGATGTGGAAAGTGTAAAAGGCGAAGGGACGACATTTATTCTCACATTTCCGACTGACAAGAGTGAGTGATATGCAAGGAATTGAAGTTCTTTATTGGGCATTGTCTGTTCTTTTTTGCTTGGCCTTGGTTTTTGCAATTTTGTTTTGGTGCCGCAGTTGGCGCAGTGAAGAACGCGAAAGCAATTTGCGGCATTTGCAGTTGTTGGCGCGTGAGGTGCGGCGGTTGTCTGAGGCGGTAGAAGGGTTAGAAAGTACGGCGGCTTCGTTGCAAACAGCGGATGAACAATTGTCGTTACAAGTTGAAAACATTCGGAATATGGGGCGCGATTTAAAACGGCAGCTCACGCCACCTGTTGTATCGGTTCCCAAAGTTTCAGTTTCGGAATCGACGGCGCCTGTGTCTGTTACGGTGTCGGATGAAAGTATTTCTTTTCAAGAATCATCGGAAGATCGTTATGCACAGGCGCGGGATTTGTTGCTCGCTGGTATCGCAGAGACAGATGTGGCTCGGCAATTGGATTTGGGTACTGCTGAGGTGCGTATGATTGCTAGGTTGCTCGAAAAAACAGGTAATGTATGATGATACGTTTCTTTTGTTTGTGTTTTTTAATTATGGTTGTAGGATGTAGCAAGACTGAAACGCCTACCGGTGTGTCTCGTACAGATGTTGAGGGCACATGGGCTGCTTCGCTCACGAGTGCTACTCTCATGGGGCGTATCCTTGTAGGCGAGAGTGATTGGCGATTTGAGCGCAAGACATTTGACATTGCTTTTCTTGACCCGCCTGTTGGGCAAGCCGAACGTATGTCGGGCGATTGGGAGTTTAGCAGCGGCAAGATGGTGATGACGCTGCGTTCGTCTTTTCCTATTGTGGGTGATGTAGGGGCCACAGATACTTTGTTTGTCTCTGTTCTCAATAATCAGATGTCTCTTCAAACAGCCTCTGGCAGTAATATCTTGTTGACTAAGCTCAGCGGATTTGCAAAGCGTTTGGTGCCTGGGCCTGTATGGGCTCTCCTCCCTGTTTTCCTTCCCTTCGTTTTTGGTACGTAGCTGTGTTTAATTTGCAAGAAAATCGCCGGACGTGGACTGTTTTTGCACTGACACTGGCGGTGGTGGCTTGTGTTATGTATGGCACTACGCCTGATTTGTTGCAAGATGCAGACGATGGCGATTATTTTGCCGAAGCAGAATTAGCCGCTCAAGATTTATCCCACTTGCTTTCACCCGATCGTCGTCCATCGGCGATGGGACGCCCTGTTATTGATGTGGTTTTCCTAGTGGATTATTTGCTGTGGGAAACCCGTTTAACACTTTACCATTATCAAGTTGTTTTTGCCCATTTCATAGCCTCTTTGCTTCTTGCATTCACATTTTGTCGGTTTGGTGCGTCTCTTGAAATCAGTTTCTTGGGCGCACTTTTGTTTTTAACCCATGTTGCACATTTTCGGGCAGTGCATTGGATTTCCAGCATAGGGTATCCGCTGTCGCTTATCTTTGCATTGGTGACTGTGTTGGTGTATTTGTACGCGCTAAAAAATAATCGTGCGGTTTGGTTTGGGGCTGCTGCACTGGGGCTTTGTTTGGCTGTTTTAACGCACCCCGCGTCTGCATCGGTCTTTTTGTTTTGTGTTTATGTGGCTTGGCAACACACGCATTCTGTTACAAAAACGGCACGGGCCATTTGGCCGCTCATTTTGACAGCTGTATTTTGTGTGGCCTTAAGTTATTATGTTTACCCAAACGCGGCACAAACAGAGGCGGTGGATACGCCGATTGTGTTGGGGCGTGTATTTGAAACCTTTTGTTGGTACTTAAGCCGGCTCATTACAGGGCCGCATTGGGTATTTGTAAACTTTCGAGATGAACCGCTTAGATGGGAACTTGTTGTTGGGGCATTGGGGTATGTGGTTTTGTTTTGGGTGTGGTTGCGCAACAAACAGCCGACGGCTTTGTTTGTCGTTTGGACTGTGGTAGCGATTTTGCCGTTTTACAATGCGGGGCCAGGTTTTCGTTGGACACCTGCAGGGCCATCGCGGCATCTTTACTTTGCTTCGGCGGGCACGTCATTTCTGTTTGCGACAGGCCTACTTTTTGTTGCCGAGCATGTGGCGTCTTGGTGGGGTAAACAGCGCGCCTGTGTTATGACGGGTTTTGTTATTGCTATGTTGGTGGGGCTGAGTATTTACAATGATTGGCGTGCACAATCGGTTTCTTTTTATGCATCGGGCCGGGGTTATGTTGCACGGGGTGATATTGATGTGGGCATTGTACAATTTAAGCGGGGCATTGAACGCGACCCGATTATGGTGACACCAGAAACGTATCTTCGTTTGGGACAAATGTTGGTATCGATTCACGAGTCGCCCCTCAAATGGCTTCGGATAGGGCTGAAACAGGAACCTCGGAATGCAAATTTTATTTTTTTGGAAGGATTTTGGGAATCTTTGCAGGTTCAAGATTTGGCGCGCGTGAGAGCGGGGCAAAAAATGATGGGACACGCACTTGAAATTGCAACAGATAAGCATATGGTTCGAATGAATGCGGCTGTTGCATATCACAATCAGGGCATTTATTTTTATAATCAAAAAAATTTTGAAGAGGCCTTGTTCTATTTCCAAGAGTCTCTCAAGTTAAATGACAAATATTTTAGTGCTGCCTATCAAATTGGTCAGATCTTTTGGATTCTTGAGCACTACAATGAGGCGGCTAAGAGCTATCGCCGTGCTATTGAAATTGACCCAAAGCGGATTGATCCTTATTTAAATATTGCCAAGATTTTTTTGGAAAATAAACGTTTTGATGCCGTCAAGCAGATGGCAGAACTCGTACTGGAATTTGCACCCGATGAGGCAGATGCTTATGATTTGCTTGGTGTTGTGTATCAGGAGCAAGGCGACTTAGAAGCCGCAGAAGGGGCCTTTCAAAAAGCACTTTTGTTAAACCCCAATATGATTGCTTCTCGGTTGGGATTGGCTGAACTTTATCTGGAAGCAAAACCAGCGTTGGCACGACAACACTATCTTGCTGTGCTTGCGATTGATGCTGATAATACCTATGCCAAAGAAGGCCTTCAACAATTGGGTCCATAATGCAAATTCAAAATACAACACCTACATTGCGGTTGGATTTTTCGACCGATTCACAGCGACAAGCTTTGTTTGGTCGTTTGAGTGAAGGACAAACCGTAGAGGCACGTGTGGTGGATCAGGTGGCCGAGGGGAAGTGGGCTGTGCGGTTGATGGGGCAAACGTTGGTGGCTGAATCTCGATTGGCACTTGCGCCTGGGCAAAATGTGGCGGCACGGGTAGAATCGATGGGCCCCCCGTTGGTGTTGTCACTCACAGGCCATGCACGTGCAGAAGAGACTGCTATGAATCGCGCTTTTCAGTCTTTAAATTTGGCTGATGATGCGGTGAATCGGGCGATTGTGCGGGGGTTAATTGCTAAGGGTGTGCCCATTGACCGCAATCAGGTGCAGGCTTTGCGCCAGCTTTTGACGGGGTTGCAAGGGGCATTGGATTTGGACAATACTGAGGTGTTGGAGACTGTGGTTTCGCGAACGTTGTTTTTACAGCAACAAGGTATGCCAGTGACACCCGATGCGTTGGCGACTTATTTGTCGCAGTTGCCGCCGGGTGTGTTGGGTGGTTTGTTTGGTGATTTGACGGGTTTGTTACGTGGGTTGCGTTTGCGCCAAAACACAGAGTTAAATTTGGCGAGTTTGGCCGATCAGCTGGCCGATGCGTTGCCTGAAGGTGGGCAATTGACAGCGGAGGCATTGCGGAAACTGGTGGGCGATTTGGGTGTGGATTTGGAAGGGCGGTTGGCGCAGTGGCTTTTGCAAGGGCAAGACGGTTTGCCTGAGGACGTGAAAGATTCTTTACGCGGGTCTTTGCTGCGTTTGTTGGCTCAGCTTGAAGGATTGGATGGCGAAAATGGCCAGGTGCAAATGCTTTTGGGGCGTGTGCGGGATACGTTGCAAACTTTGGATACGATGCAGGCTGTCAATGTGCCTACCGAAAATCGAGATGCGTTGGTGTTGCAGTTGCCTTTTATGATGGATGGCCAACCGACGACGGCTGATTTGCAGTTGTATTATCAAAAACGAGGGGATGGGCAGATTGACCCTAACAACTTGCGGTTTACATTGGCATTGGATTTGTCAGGTTTGGGGCCTGTGCGTTTTGAACTGACGGCGGTGAATAAACGGGCATCTTTGCGGATTTATGCTGCGGATGAAACACGGGCGAAGTTTTTGGAAGGGGAGTTGGGTGATTTGCAGGCCGGTTTGGAGAACTGTGGATATGCTATAGCGGATATTGCGTGTCGGGTTGCAGATGCACGGGATGATTTGCCGCTGGATAGACCGCCGACTGTGGGGGTGGATTTTCGGGTGTGATTAGGCGTTGTAAGGAGGTCGGGGAGAGGGTTTTTGCAATATTTCAAATGTAAAGCGGGCATCGATAATTCGATGCCCGCTTTTTAATGTTTGGTGTTTCTGTGTGTTTTAATGTGAATGCCGAGGGATGTTGTCCTTCACATTTTGGTATTTGACAGCAAGTTCGAGACATGCACCTGTGGCGAGTTGGCCGACGTTTTCTCGGTAGATTTCTTGCCACGGGGTTTGGTGGATGAGTTCGGGTTGTTTCCAGTTCTTTTTGCGTTCTGCGAGTTCTTCTTCGCTGATGAGCATGTTTGCTGTGTAGGTGTTGAGGTCGATGCGTACTCGGTCGCCTGTTTGTAAGAAGGCCAAACCACCGCCGACGGTGGCTTCGGGGGAGGCGTTGAGAATGGAGGGACTGGCAGAGGTGCCGCTTTGGCGTCCGTCGCCGACGCAGGGCAGTTCGTTGATGCCTGCTTGCACGAGTCGGTCGGGGGGGAGCATGTTGACGACTTCGGCAGAGCCGGGATACCCGACTGGGCCGCAGTAGCGTATGAAGAGCATAGAATCACCATCAATGGGTAGATCGGGGTCGTTGATGCGATGATGATAATCTTCGGGGCCGTCAAAGACGACGGCGGTGCCTTCCCAGGCGTTTTCATCGCCTTTGCGTTGCAGATACTTTTGGCTGAAGTCTTCGCTGATGACGGATGTTTTTAAGAGACCTGCATCAAAGAGATTGCCGGATAGGACAATAAAACCGGCACTTTCTTTGAGCGGGTTGGTGTAGGTTTTGATGACGCGGTCGTCTTCGATTTCTTTACCCGCTAAATTTTCGGCCATGGTTTTGCCAGTGACGGTGAGGCATTCGCCATGAAGTTTGCCGGCTTTGAGGACTTCGTTCATCACGGCTGGTACACCGCCTGCACGGTAGAAGGCTTCGCCGAGGTATTCGCCTGCGGGTTGGCAGTTGACGAGGAGGGGGATATCGAGGCCGTAGGTTTGCCAATCTTGAATGGGCAATTCTAACCCGATGTGTCGGGCAAAGGCGGTGATGTGAACGGGTGTGTTGGTGGAGCCACCGAGGGCAGAGTTGATGACGATGGCGTTTTGGAAGGCTTGTGGGGTGAGTATTTTGGAGGGGGTGAGGTCTTCGTGTACCATGTCGACGATGCGCATGCCTGTGCGATAGGCCATTTGTTTGCGTTCACGGTAGGGGGCGGGTATGGCGGCGCATCCGGTGAGGGAGAGGCCGAGGGCTTCGGCCATTGAGTTCATGGAGAGGGCTGTGCCCATGGTGTTGCAGTGGCCAACGCTGGGGGAGGAGGAGGTGACCATGTCCATGAAGCCGTCGTAGTCGAGTTTGCCTGCGGCGTATTCTTCGCGGGCTTCCCAAACGACGGTGCCAGAGCCAGCGAGGCGTCCTTTCCAGTGGCCGTCGAGCATGGGGCCACCTGATAGGACGATGGATGGGATGTTGACGGTGCAGGCGGCCATGACGCAGGCGGGAGTGGTTTTGTCGCAGCCGGTGGTGAGGACGACGCCGTCGAGGGGGTAACCGTGGAGGACTTCTACGAGGCCGAGGTAGGCGAGGTTTCTGTCTAAGGCGGCGGTGGGGCGTTTGCCTTGCTCGGCAATGGGGTGCACGGGGAATTCGAAGGGGATGCCGCCGGCGTCTCGGACGCCGGCTTTGATGCGGTCAACTAAATCTTTGTGTACCATGTTGCAGGGGGTGAGGTCGCCGCCTGTTTGGGCGATGCCGATGACGGGTTTGCCCGATTGGAGTTCTTCGCGGGTCCAGCCGTAGTTCATGAAGCGTTCGACGTAGACGGCGGTCATGCCCATGTTGTGGGGGTTGTTGAACCATTCTTGGCTTCTTAGTTTGGATTTTACTTCGGCGTAGTCTTTCTTCATGGTCGGTTCCTTGATTTTAAAACCCTATTTCTTTTTTTATTCTTGCCTTCGGCAAACCTGCCTTCGGCGACTTACTTTTTTTCAACAGCAAAAAAAAGTAAGCAAAAAATGCCGCCCCTCAAGTGCCGGGGAGGCTGATTTTCCGCAAATACCCTTTGAGGATGTATGAAGGATAGTGGCCTGCCAGCGTACAGATTTCTAAAAAATTGGTAGCTGGATGGAATGGTGCGGAAAATCGGAGGTGGCTCTTTGCGGTGAGGGCTGAAAAAGTGAAGGGTTTGTTGTGTGAATGTTAGGTGTTGTGCGAATGGTGATATGTTTTAAGATTGCTCAAAAGCTTTTGATTTGCAAGCATAGAAAAACCCCAGTCAATCAAATGACCGGGGTTTTTTGTTTTGGTGAAGGTTTAGGGTGCTTTGGCTATTTTCTTTGCGAGGTATTGGTCAAGCTGTCGGTTTTTAGATTCTGAAATTTTGGGACTTTCGAGGTGGTTGGCAATTTGTTTTTTTAGGCTTGCAGAGAATTGGTGAAATATGAGGATGGACTGGGGGGAGTCGAGATGTGATAGGATATTGGCGATGGTTTCTGAAGGTTCGTCTGAAAGTAGAATGCTGGCTTGTTGAGGGGAGAAGTTCCACAACTGTAAGAAGCCGCTGATGGGTGTGACTTGGTCGAGAAAGGTTAATGCTTTTTTGTTGCCGAATGATTTGGCCAAGGCACCTTGGGCAAATTGTTGGCCGCCGGTGAGGACATATTTGAGCGTGACGGCGAGGCGTTCGATGTGTTCTAAGGTTTCAGTCTTGTATTCGATGGATATGTCTTGGGCGTTTTGTGAGGCATCGGTGATGTTTTTTGCAACTGCTTTGGGCAAGTTGTTGATGACCACACGCATTTCTTTTTTGCCGATTGTGGCGGCGAATAGTGCTGCTTGTTTTGTGTCTGCGTGTGTGAGAATTCGTGCAATATCTTCGGGGCGTTCGGATACAAGGTTCTTCAGTCGGTTTAGAATGTTCTCATGTTGCGCATTTAGGCGTTTGAGAATGGCTTGCGTTTTGCGTTTGCCCACGGCTTTTTCGAGTGCACCACGGGCGTAATCTATACCGCCTTGTGTCACGTATTTGCCGGCCATGATGAGTTGTTCAAAGGTTTCAAGATGTTGATCTTCTTCTTCGGTGGTGACGACGCTGAGGTTGGATATTTCTTGGGCAAGTTCCTGGATTTCGGTATCGGAGAGGTGTTTTAAGATTGCAGCGGTGGTTTCTTGGCCCAATGCAATGGCGATAATTGCAGCGCTTTTGGGTTCTTCGCCAAGCATGCGTTGGAGGCTTTGGGCTGCATTTTCGGTGTGCTCTGCGATGAGGTTGGTGATACGCAACAGGAGTTCTGCGTGGGCACCATCGGGGGTTTGGATGACGGCGTGTGCTTCGAGGTGGTGTTTGAGGTTGGCGTTGGAAGGTAGTTGCTTGGACATGGCAACCCTCTCTCTAAAAATAGCCCGGTGTCCGCACAGCAGGCAGAAAGAAGGTGCATCTGATAAAGAAGAGGACGGGTGAACCTGAGGTTCTTGCCGCGGACAGGTGGCTCCCCGTTAGGAGCGACTGGAACAAAACGTAGCTATTCGAATATCAGATGTCAAGGGGTTCGTTTGGATTTGGCATTTTAAATGTCGTTTTGTTCTGGGCTTTCTTGTAATACTTGTGCTCGCGATTTGGCGTTGTTGGTGATGACGTCATCGGGTAGGTGGTCGGTATCTAAGAGGTGGATGATTTTGAATTGGGGTGTGAATTGGAAGGAGCTGAGAACGCAGTTCCAACCTCGTTTGCCATGATTGGCGTGTTCTGGTGCATGATTGCGTAAGACATAGCGATGTACACCGGTTACTGAGGCACCGTGGCCTACGAGAAGGGCATCGGATGCGCCATCGGTTAGGGTGTTGATGAGTGGTGCTACGCGTGCTTCGATCATGTCGTTTGATTCAATTTGGGTTGTCCACCAGGGGTAGGGAAAGTCGGGTGGTGTTTGAACGCGAGAGTAGGTGGTTTGTAGGTCTGCTACGGTGGCGCCTTGAAAACCTGCCAATTGATTTTCTCGGATGAAATATTCTCGCATTGCGGCTGTCGGTATAATCACGGTATCTAATACTTCTGCGATCACGTCTGCTGTTTCTATGGTGCGCAAATAAGGGGAGCTGTAAATGGGGCCTTGAAAGTTGAGGTCTTTTAGGCGTTGTCCTAAAAGCTGTGCTTGTTTTCGCCCGAGTTCTGAAAGGTAAGGGTCTTCGGGTTGGTGTGATTTGTCTTTGCTTGTTTGACCGTGGCGTGTTACGTGTAGGATCATGTTGTGCCTTTCCATGTGGAAAATCGAATGATCGTAATTGTTTATTTTTGTTCGTAAAGTACGGGATTGATGGGTGAGTTGATGATTTCACCGATTTTTGCACCGGGACAGCAGCCATCCCAGTCGCGTTGTTGGTTTTCATTGTCGGGTTTTTTGAGGCGCATGTCAACGTCCATGTAGATGATGGTCATAACTTCGCGGGGTTGGTCGGTTTGGTTGCCGTCGGCACGGTGGAATGTCCAGCCGTAGTGAAAGCTGACTTCGCCGAGGTCGTAGGGTTCTTGGATGTATGGGAGTTGGGCATCGGACAAAGCGGTTTGGATTTTTTGTTCGCTTTCGTCGCTGATGCTTAAGTCACGCCCATAGGTGAAGGCATGACTGCCTTCTGCAAAGGCCATGGGGCCCATTTCTAATGGGGTTTTTTGTAGTGGGATCCAAACGGTGCAGCATTTTTCGGTTGCTAAGGGCCAATAAAATTGATCGGCGTGCCAAGGGGTGAATCCGCCACCGGCTTCTTTGTAAAGGGCTTGGTCGTGATACATTCGCACGCCGCGTGTGCCCATGAGTTCGGATGCCACGCGGGGCAAGCGTTTGCCAAAGACAAATTCTTTTACAAGGTCGCTGTTTCTCCAGAGATTACCAATTTGGATGAAGGCCTTTTTATAAGTCGAGCGTTCTTCCATTGGCAGCGTATTCTTGTTGAGTTCGTGTACTTTTTGGGTAAATTCACGGCCATATTGTGCGAGGACTTCGGGAGATAAGATGTTTTTGAGCTTGATAAAACCACGTTTTCGAAAGGATGTTATTTGTTCGTCTGTGAGAGGATAATGCGAATCGATATCCAGTGTTGTTGCCATAGGTGGGGTCCTTGTTTAGATTAGGGGGGTGAAATAGGAGAGGGACTGATTTCAAAATACACAATTTTTGGTGGTCGATTACTTTTTTTTAAAAAAGACAAATTCTTGGGTGACTATTTTGATGCACGCATTTACTGTTGATGTTGAAGATTGGTTTCAGGGCATTGAATTGTCACCCGATGAATGGGATAATAAAGAAGACCGATTGGCTCGGGGCTTGGATGTGTTGTTGGCGCTTTTGGAAGAGGCGGATGTGCGGGCAACATTTTTTGTGTTGGGCTGGATTGTTAAGAAATATCCTCACGTGGTGAAACAGTTGGCGGAAGCGGGGCATGAGATTGGTTCTCATGGATTAAATCATGAAAAGGTTTACTGTTTGTCGCCGGAGGAATTTCGCAGAGATGAGTTTGAGACAAAGGCTTGTTTGGAAGATGTGACGGGTAAGGCCGTTGTGAGTTATCGGGCACCTTTTTTTTCGATTACGAAAAAGTCGCTTTGGGCCTTGGATATTTTGGCAGCGTTGGGATATCACTATGATTGTTCTATTTCTCCCGTGGTGACGTGGCGATATGGCATTGCAGGTGCGCCTGAGGGGATTTATCGTTTGGAAAAGAGTGGTCTTATTGAGTATACCCTTTCTTCGTGGACGTTATTGGGGCGTCAATTTGCTTCGGGTGGTGCGTATTTTAGAATTTTCCCACCGTATCTGACTTGCCGCCCGTTTCGGGCGAAAACGAAAGGTCAGCACCCGGCGATGTTTTATGTTCATCCTTGGGAATATGACCCGGATCATCCGGTGGTTGATTTTGAGTGGAAGGCGCGCCTGACGCATTATTACAATTTGAGTGCGATGGCAAAAAGGACGAAGCAATTGTTGGCTCGGTTTCGATTTGGGAGTGTTCAAAGTGTCATTGCAAAAATGGATCAAAAATTGATTCCTACTGTGTCAGAGTCTGTTTTTGATGGGTGTGAGAGATGAATCGACGCCCGAAAGTGTTGCACACCATGACATGGTTGGCCCCTGGCGGCGGTGTTGATCGCAATGTGTATTTGTCTATGAAAGAGATGCGGACCGATTATGAGTTGCACTTGGTGGTTGGGCATGAGATTCATCGGCGTGACTTTTTTGAGCTGGACGGCATTACGATTCATGTGTGCCCGTATTTGGATCGGGAGATTCACCCGTGGCGCGATTTGTTGTCTCTCATTTGGTTTGTGAGATTGATCCGGCGTGAACGATATGACATTGTGCATACACACGAGACTAAGGCGAGTTTGATTGGGCGTATTGCGGCGTGGTTGGCGCGTTGTCCACACATCATTTATGGGTTGCACGGTGTGGTTTTTAATGACCCGATGAGCAAATTAAAACGTGCTTTGTATGTGGCGCTTGAAAAGTGGACGGTGGGGTGTGCGCACATGATTGTGTCGGTGGGGCAGGATACACTCGATCAATATCACAAAAACCAGATTGGATGCAAGATTCCGCATCAGGTGGTGTATAGTGGCATTGATGTGGCGCGGTATAAACACGAGATATCTGCAACAGAGAGACACGTGTTTCGACGAAGTTTTGGGATGGCTGATGATGCGGTTGTGCTGGTGAATATCGGTCGATTTTCGATGGCCAAAGCACAGCATTATACGATTCGAGCATTTGCAAAGTTGCGTGTGAAGCATGCCAATGTGCGTTTGTTGTTGGTAGGAGAGGGTCCTGAGCAAGCTCGGTGTGAACAACTTTGCCGAGATTTGGGTATTGCAGATGATGTGGTTTTTGCAGGTTTTTGTGAAGATGTGGTGCCTGCTTATGCGGCAGCCGAGATTCATGTTTTGACTTCGCTGCGCGAGGGGTTGCCCAGTGTGGCGGTTGAGGCATCTTTGTCGCGTGTGCCTACGGTGGCGTTTGAAGTGGATGGCATTCATGAGATTGTAACACATGGAAAAACAGGGTATGTGGTTGCGCAAGGGGATGTTGATGCGTTGGTAGAAGGTGTTCAAAAGCTGTTGGATGATGGTGGGAAAAGGCGTTTGTTTGGCGTAGAAGCATTTGGTTGGGCCATTGAACGGTGGAATCATCATAAGATGGTGAGCGACTTGGATGTGCTTTATCAAAATATGTTGAAAGGATCTCATGAACAAACCTGATACAACACAGGCTGTGGGGCAATTCTTTGACGGATATGCCGCTGATTTTGATGCAATTTATGGACATACAACACAGCGTAGTGCGTTTGGTCGATGGGTAGACCGGCGTTTCCGGGGCGTGATGATGCGGCGGTTTGATGCGACGTTGCAAAATACAAATCGTGAAGAAGTGCAGTCGGTATTGGATGTGGGCTGTGGATCGGGGCGTTATGTGATTGCGTTTGCCAAACAAGGCAAAGAGGTGATAGGTGTGGATATGGCAGAAGGCATGTTGGCTTTGGCCCAGAAGGGCGTGGATGAAGTGGGTTTGTCGGAACGTGTGACGTTGATGGCGGGGGATTATCTGACGACCGCTTTTGACAGGAAATTTGACGTGGCGTGTTTGATGGGTCTTTTTGATTACATCGAAAATCCTGTTGCTGTGTTTGAAAAGTTGGCACAAGAAGTCACGGGTGAGATTTATGCAAGCTTTCCCATTGCGGGTGGTTGGTTGGCTTGGCAACGTCAAGTGCGCTATCGGTTGCGTCGGTGTCCGCTTTGGTTGTATCGGCGTGAAGATGTGGTGGCGATCTTAGACGCTGCTGGATTTGAGGGACGATATGAGATTCAAAACTTTGAACGCGATTGGTATGTGACCATTTGGTTGCAGGCATAATATGATTCTTTTTACACACTGTACATATCGTACTCAAATTGCCCGGCTTCGAAAACTTGCGCAAAATGCATTGACACATTATGCATTTGAAATTGCGTCACTCAAGCTCATTGCCCATTGGAACAATACCACGTTTGATGTGTGCGATCTAAAGGGTGAACGATATGTGTTGCGGGTCAGTCGCCCCGGTTTTCAAGATGTGTCTCAGGTCCAATCTGAGATTGCTTGGTTGAAGCTGATCGATCGAGAGACGAATTTGTGTGTGCCACAGGTGGTGGAGACGAAGGTGGGTGACGGTGTGGTCTTGGTTGGGGCGGATGGTGTTCCTGAGGATCGGGTTTGTGTGTTGTTTCGCCGCAGACCCGGGTTTTTTTTTACACGAGGGTTGCAGCCTCATCACTATGAAAAAGCGGGTCGATTGCTGGGGTGTTTACACCAATTTGCGCAATCGTTTGTTGCGCCACTAAATTTTACGCGCAAGATGTGGACCGTGGAGACGGCATTAGGTTGTGTTACTACTGTGGATCAGGCTGCGTTTAAGGCGCTCTTGCGGCCTAGGGATGAAGCGATTTATCGTGCGGTGTGGGACTGGTATGCAGAGGTGTGGCATACATTGGGGCTGCACGCAGATGTTTATGGTACGAT